>JAAWCC010000061.1 GCA_022792975.1 Clostridia bacterium
CCCCCTTCTATTTTGCATTTGGCTAAGCTTCTTACTTTTATCTATATTATCTAATTTCTTTCAAAAATTCTAAGTTTTGCCGATTTTGCTCTTGGATTTTCTTCTTGTTCTTTTTTGCTTGGAATTATTGGCTTTTTATTTACTATTCTCCCAAGTGATATTGGATTACATACACAATATGGTAATTCTTTTGGACAGCTGCAAACTCCTAAAGCATCTGTATATGCCATTTTTACTGCTCTATCCTCAAGTGAATGAAAAGTTATAATACATAATCTTCCATGTGGTTTTAGAGCTCTTATACTTGCTGTAACTGTCTCATATAAAGGCCCTATTTCATTATTTACTTCAATTCTAATTGCCTGAAATGTCTTTTTAGCTGGATGTCCACCCTCTTGAAATTTTGCTGGGATACTCTTTTTGATAATTTCTACCAATTCTCCTGTTAACTCTATTTCTTTATTCTTTCTAAAGTCACATATGTTTTTTGCTATTTTTTTAGCAAATTTTTCTTCTCCATACGCTTCCAATATTGTAGCTATTCTTTCTTCTGAATATGTATTTATTACTTCTTTAGCAGTTAAGCTTGAAGTTTTATCCATTCTCATATCAAGGTTTGCATCTTCTTGCATATAACTAAATCCACGTTCTTTATTGTCTATTTGATATGATGAAACTCCGAGATCTAGTAAAATCCCGTTAGCACCATCAATATTCAATTCTTCTAATATTTCCTTGATATTATCATGATTTCCATGAACGTATTTCACATTTGAAAACTCTGATAATTTAAGTTTTGATGCTTTTAAAGCCTCTTCATCCCTATCTATACCTATTAGCATTCCGGTATTATTTAATCTTTTTGCTATTTCAGTGCTATGCCCTGCTCCTCCGAATAGTTCCGTCAATATATATTCCCGCTCTTTTTATTTGAAGTCCTTCTAAACATTCCTCAAGCATCACTGGCTTATGTTTAAATTCCACTATATTCTCCTTGTTTTTAGAAAACATTACAGTTGGAAGTATAAACCTTGCCAACTGTAATGTATCCAAAAGTGCTACTTTTGTAGGATTTTGCATTTTTATTTAACTTTTTCTTCTTTTGTTGACTTTTTAACTCATTTGTATAACTTAAATCCTTTTTCTTTTGTAAGCTTCATCTTTTGTTTTCTTATTTTCTTTTGTTAATTTATACTTTTTATCTTTAGCTTTCACAAATCTTTTGTAAATAGTTTGTTTTCCTTTGATTCTTTAAGCTTCTTTTGTAAATTAAGATTTTTTCTTTTGTTTTACGCTATCTTTTGTTAATTTATATAAACTTTTGCAAGTTATATACCTAAATACATGTCCATGTTTTCTGCTATTTCGTCAGCAGAAATACTTTCTTCATCCTTCTTCCAAGCTGTTTTATCCCAGATTTCTATTCTTGTTCCTACACCCAAGATTACTATTTCTTTGTCTAATTTTCCGTATTCTCTCAAGTTACTAGGAATTAAAAATCTCCCTTGCTTGTCTATTTCACACTCAATTGCTCCTGATAGGAAAAATCTGACAAAGTCTCTGGCATTTTTGTTTGTAAGTGGAAGTGTTTTTAGTTTTTCTTCGAAGTTGGTCCATTCTGTTTGTGAATAAGCAAATAGGCAACCGTCCAAGCCTTTTGTTAGGATAAACTTTTCTCCAATGTCTTCTCTAAGTTTTGCTGGCATTATTACTCTACCTTTAGCATCTACTGAATGCTCATATTCACCTATAAACACCTATGTTCCACCTCCTATCATTTTTGTGACACTTTCTACCACTTCTCTCCACTTCAGTTAAATTGTAATATAACTTTAATAAAATTGCAATACTTTTTGGAAAATTTTTTAATATTTTTAGTTTATTGTCACAATTCATAGTCTAGTGGTAAATTTTCACCTATCTTTTGGAATAAACAATTTATTATATTTTCTCTTCTTTGTATAATATGTTATAATAACCAGCCAGTGTTAAGGACGAGCAAGTATCTTCGCTAATGGCAAAAAACTCTGAAGGTTTATTTGAAATTTCTATTATTATTAGAGAAAATTGGATGTCTTCTACTTCGACTGTAAAAGAAATTGATACTTTTGATGAAGATAACTTTGTATATTTACTTACCTAAGTAAGATAAAAAGGAATGGAGGCTCTCAAATTTTTGGAGCTCTTCATTCCTTTTTTGATATAAATTGTTTTTTCATTTATTATATTATAAAAAAGCATAAAAAAATTTGGCGACGACCTATCTTTCCAGCAGAGAAATCCGCAAGTATTTTCGGCACATAAGGCTTGACTTCTGTGTTCGGCATGGGAACAGGTATTACCCTTATGTAATTGTCACCAAAAGTATATAGTGTATGTTTAGTACACTGAAAATCGCATAGATAATGATATAATTGAACTTCATTTAAACCATATTTTTTCTTAATCATTCTTTGATATATATATATCAATTCGTGGTTAAGCCCTCGATATATTAGTATTGGTCAGCTTAATGTATTACTACACTTACACCTCCAACCTATCAACCATGTAGTCTTCATGGTATCTTACCAACTTGACGTTGTGGGATATCTTATCTTAGGGTGGGCTTCACACTTAGATGCTTTCAGCGTTTATCCCGTCAATACTTAGCTACTCAGCCATGCCACTGGTGTGACAACTGATCCACCATCGGTATTTCCAACC
>JAAWCC010000062.1 GCA_022792975.1 Clostridia bacterium
TATAAAAGATATTAGTTGCAGTTCTCCGCATAGATAGTTCTGATTCTTTTATTTTCTCATCTAGTCCATGTTTGAATCTTGAAAATAAATTGTTCAAGTCGAGTTCTTTGATTATAGCTAGAATTTCTTTATCCTTTATATTATCATTTCCTAGTGTTATGTTGTTTCTTAAAGTTTCTTCAAATATGTAGGGTGTTTGTGAAATGTATGATATATTACTTCTTAATGATTTTATTGATACTTTTGATATATCACACCCGTCTATCAATATTTTCCCTGATTTGATATCATATAATCTCATTATAAGCTTTGTTAATGTTGTTTTACCTGCGCCTGTTTTTCCTGCTATTGCTGTTTTTGACCCTTTTTTTATAACGAAGGAAATATCTTTTAATACCTCTTCATTTTCTGTATAACTCATATATACATTTTTGAATTCTATATCTCCATTTAAAATTTTTGCGTCCTTTCCATTTTCTATATCTTCATCATCTGGCTCTTGTAAAATTTTATTTATTCTCTTTAATGAATTTAAGCATGTTTGCATTTCTTCTAGCCTATCAAATATTTCTGATAATGGACTTCTACATTGTTTTACATAGAAAATTATTAGATAAATATCTCCGAAGTGGTATCCCTATGTTTATATTTAAAGCGTAATTTAATATTACATATATTCCGTATTGCTTCTAAAACTAATATAGCTGGGTATGAAATCGTATGTAAGAATATGTATTTTTTTCTATATTTTAGTTCGTCTTCAAATAGGCTATTTGTTCTTTTTATATTGGCTTCTTGAAGATTAAACAGATATGTTAGTTTGTATTTGTTATACATTTCTGAAAATTCTCTATTTTCTATATCTCTTTTCTCTAATATTTTATTATCTAATTTTTTTAGTTTTTTTGTAAAGCAAAATGATGTTATTCCAACTAATAAGATTGAAGCTGCACCAATTAAAGCTAGATTTACATTTGCTAGAAACATCATTACTACCATAAGGATAATATATGATAAATTGTTTACTACAATTTGTATTAATCCAAAGAATAGGTCGAAAAGATTTGCTGCATCTGAAGTTAATCTTGTATATATTTCTGAGGAGTTATATTTGTTAAAGGTTTTCATTTTGAATTTTAATACTTTACAAAATAACTTTTCTCTTATATCTTTTAATATTTTTGTCATTAATTTATTTGTGCATATATTTCTTAAGCTTTTCATTATTAAAAATAGTATTTGAGTTGTTAAATATGCTATAAACAGTATTAATAGTGTATTTATGGTATTGTTTTCATTAAATACTTGTTTTATTATATATGGATGCATTACATTTAGTATATTACATATTAGAACTAAGATTGTTGCGAATATGAAGGATTTTATATGTTTTTTTATTATACTCTTCATACTAATTCTCCCTCTCTTTCTGCTATATCTAGTTCCCTATATAGTTCATTTTTTTCTAATAGTTCTTCGGGTGTACCGCTCAGCTTGAATTTCACCATCTATAAGTAGGTATACTTTGTCTAGTTTTTCCATACTGCTTATTTTGTTTGAAATTATTATTAAGTTCCTTCCCTTGGTTTGGTCTATTATTGCTTCTAACACTTTTTCTTCTGTTTGGATATCTAATGCAGATAATGTGTCATCAAAGATATTTACATCTCTCAAGCTTGATATACTTCTTGCAATTTGAACTCTTTGTTTTTGACCACCGGAAAGCCTTGTCCCTCTCTCTCCTATTACTGTTTTTAAGCCCTTCTCCATTTCTTTTATATCACTAGATAGTTCACTTAAGCTTGTTAAGTTTTCTAGGTTAAGTTCTGGGTTATTTGCTATATTTATATTATTTTCTATGGTGTCGTCTAAAATTATTGGACTTTGAGTTGTATAACTAATGGCTTTAAAGAGTTCACTTTTTTTATATTTATTTATGTCTATATCGTTTATATATATTGTATTATTTGGAATTTCTAGGAAGCCTGATAGTATATTCATTAATGTTGTTTTTCCACTTCCTATTTGTCCAATTATTCCTATTTTCTCTCCCTTTTTTATTTCCATATTTATATTTTTTAGTACATTATTTATACCATCATAGCTATATGACAAATTTTTTATTGTGATTTTTTCTATTTCTTTTAAATTTTCTCCCTCGGTATTGTAAGTATCTAAGCTTAATAAATAGTTATATCTTCTAGTTGATTGTTTGTAGTATGCTAATCCTTCTATTAATGGCTGTATGCTTTGAGTTACTTCTGAAATAACGAAAGAAATACAGATTGTTAAGGCAGTTAAGGCGCCTACTGTCAAGCCCCCATTTTGCACTAAGATTAGTGATATTCCAAATACTGCAATATAGCAGGCTGCATATATTATATTGGTGTAATTGCTAATTTGGTTTTTAACTATTCCTACCTTATAGTATGCATTTGAAATTTCTTCATTTAATTTTTTAAATTTTTTTATTTGATTGTCTTGCTCGTTATATAGTTTTATTAAGGAGAAACCAGCAGTATTTTGGTCTGATATTTTGAACAATTCTATGTCTAATTTTCTTGCTATTTCTAATTTTTCTTTTAATTTTTTGTATTTTTTGAAGATAAGAATTGACATTATGGCAAGTATTGGGATTACAGAAGCGGAAATTAGTATATTATATTTCACTGCAATTATTACTAATACTACTAATGGATTAAGAATTAATCTTCCTATATTGTAGAAGAAGTTTCCTAGGAATTTCCTAATTGCTAAAAGCTCTTTTGAAAGGTATGCTAAAAAAGCACTTTTTTCTTCTTTTTCGTAATATTCTGGTTTTACATATTGTAAATGCTTTAAGGCTTCTTTTCTTAATTTGGTATCTGAAATTCTAGCACGTGTAAAAAATAGCCATCTATATGCTGCTCTTGGAAATAATGCTAAAATAGATGCAATAATAAGTAAATATACCTTATTCATTATTTCTTGTGTGGATATTGTCTCCTGTAATAGTAAATCTAGTATTTGACCTATTATGAATGGATTTATGAAATGAAATGTGGCTTGAACTCCATTTGCAAGCATTCCTAAGAAATATATTGGAAAAGTTTTTTTAAATTCGTTTGCTAATATTGGGTGATTTTCTTTAAATATGTTTTTGATTTGCATATATTTCTCCTAAATTGTATTTTAATGTAATTATTATAAGAAATATATCTTTAATTGTCAAGAATTTTAGTAAAAGGGCCTAGAGCATTTCTGTTCTAGGCCCTTGAGCTGCACCTTGAAAGCAGCCCTCCCTATATCAGGGATTACTTCTTGAAAATACGCATATAAATTCCTTCGCTGGTATCAGTAAGGATTACCAAAAAATTGCGGTCTTCGAAGGTAGCGACCTTCAAGCCCTCATGTATTTCTACTTTACCGCTGTTGAATACATATTTCTGCTGCAATTCTTTCGCATCAGGGTCGACAATCCAGCAGCCGTCCCATTTGACGTATTCGGAAACTTTGCTGAGGTCTGGACAGTCAGTTATGGTAATTTGCTTGCCATTGCTTGGGTAGTTACAGAAGGGAAGCATTGTTTTGAGGCTTGCTGCGACTTCGATGCCGAGTGTGCTCTTTCCACCTCCCAGAAAGACGTCCATGACGTATCCATCATTCATTTTGCCTTTCTCGATATTCCCCTCATAAACCATATACATTATACGGTCGCTGAGGAGTTTACGGATTTGTGGCCAGTACATAGAGACATCCATCGCATATGCAACCTCACATGCATGAAACCGCTCATAAAGACCAAAGTCTTTACTTTCACATTTAGCCATATTATTTTGTCCTCCTTTTTTGTTGTTATGGCTTCAAGGTACTGCTAGGGTTTACGCATTTATTATACAATAATTTACATAAAAAATCAAGAGTTAATACTTTAATGTGTTAACTCTCATATTTTTAATTATATTTAATGTTTAGATATTTCGCCTCTATCTTTTATAAATTTTATTACTCCATTGTTAAAGCAGCTTTCTATTACTCCTGTTGCAGCTGTGAAGTTAAGCCCATTTTTTTATTAAGTTGTTTAGTTCTTCTATTGCAAATTTATCTAATCTTTCATTTATATTTAATAATGCTCCATCTAAATCTGATACATATAATATCTTCATTTTATAATCCTTTTATAGTTAGTATGTTTTCCCTATTTGGGGCTTTTATAATAGTTTATGCTATTGGCATTGACTAGTTATCTACAACTTGTAAAATATCTTAGGCTTTTTTTCTTATCATTAAAAAATCAAAATTATCTCTATAAATTTCTTTTACAATTTTCTCATATGAAAATGTTGTATCAATTTGATTATCCCCTTCATGATAAGAGTTTGCTATATAAAACTCATTGTTTTCTTTATTCAAACTTGTTATAACAATATAGTGTCCTTCTTGAGCAAATATATTAGGCTGTGGTCCAACTCCAATTATTGCCATATATCCACTTTTTATCATATCTATTATAATTTGTTTCATAAATTCTGGATGCTTGTAATTGACTTTAATTATTTTATATTCTATGTTCATTTTTTCTTCTATTAATTTGTTTAAACAATATATAATTGATACTCCATTACTTCCTTCAAAATAACCA
>JAAWCC010000004.1 GCA_022792975.1 Clostridia bacterium
ATAAGGTTGGACAAGGCATATGAATAGGTCAAAAGCAAGAGAATTAGCATTTAAACTAATTTATGAAAAAGAGATACAAAAAGAAATACGGAGAGGAAACTCTTGAAATATTTCTATTATCTCAAGAAATAGAAGACAATACCGTAAAAGAATATCTTAACGATATTCTTTTTGGTGTTTCAAGAAATGAAGAAGAAATAAATAAGCTAATTGAGGGGAATTTAAAGGAAAATTGGGCAATTGAAAGGATTTCTAAGATAAATTTAAGCTTACTTAAAATTGCAATTTATGAAATGGTTTATGAAAAATTACCATATAAGGTTGCAATAAATGAAGTTGTAGAATTAGCTAAAAAATATTCTGACGAACAAGCTCAGGCATTTATAAATGGAATCTTAGCAAGTATTGTAAAGGAGAAAAAATTAGATGCCAAATGTTGAAATAGAACCAATAACAATTGCAGAATTAAATAAATATATAAAAGATAAGATTGCAAATGATGAATTTTTGCAAAATGTATATGTAAAAGGAGAGATATCAAATTTTAAGAACCATTATACAGGACACATGTATTTTACCTTAAAAGATGAGAATTCACTCATAAAGTGTATTATGTTTAAATCTTTTGCAGAAAGACTTAAATTCATGCCAAGAGATGGAATGAAGGTAGTTGTTTTTGGTACAGTAGCTGTTTTTGAAAGAGATGGTGTTTATCAAATTTATGTGAAGGCAATGAAGGAGGATGGACTTCGGAGACCTTTACACTGCATATAATGAACTAAAATTAAAACTTGAAAAAGAGGGGCTATTTGCTTCTGAATACAAAAAGAAAATTCCGTTTATGCCAGAAAAAATAGGTGTTTTAACTTCACAAACAGGCTCAGTAATCAGAGATATAATCAATGTTAGTACAAGGAGAAATCCTAATTGTTATATAAGACTTTATCCAGTTCCAGTACAAGGAGAAGGTGCAGGAGAAAAGATTGCAAGTGCAATCAGATTGATGAATGAAAAAGACTTAGCCGATGTAATTATTATTGCAAGAGGTGGAGGCTCCTTAGAGGATCTCTGGCCATTTAATGAAGAATGTGTAGCAAGAGCAATTTTTGAATCAGAGCTTCCAATAATTTCTGCTGTGCGGACATGAGACAGATTTTACAATAGCAGATTTTGTAGCAGACTTAAGGGCACCTACACCATCAGCAGCAGCAGAGCTCGCTGTTCCAGAAATTAGCAAAATCGAAGAAGCAATTGCAAATTACCAAAATAGATATAGAATTGCTTTAAGAAAAAAAGTAGACTATATGAAATTGCAATTTGAAAAATGTATGCAGGCAAGAGCATATAAAGAACCATTACAGGATATAAATGAAAAGTATGTGAATATAGATATGCTAGTGAAAAGCATATCAGATAATATATCACAAAGGTTAGTTATTTCAAAAAAAGAATTTGAGGGGAAAATAACAAAGCTCGATGCGTTAAGTCCACTTAAGACATTACTTAGAGGATATAGTATAACAAAAAAAGGTGAAAAAATTGTAAAATCAGTAAAAGATTTGCATGTAGGAGACGAGATAAGCATAAAATTTGCTGATGGAGAAAGATTAGCTAAAGTAGAGAAGGAGTTGTAAATGAAGGAGATAAAATTTGAAGAAGCTATCAAAAAACTAGAGGAAATATCAAAGGAATTAGAAAGTGGTAATTTAAGCTTAGACGAGAGTGTAAATAAGTTTGAGGAGGGCATGAAGCTATCTAAAACATGTACTAAAATATTAAATGAAGCAGAAAAAAGAATAAATATATTAATAAATAATGCTGGAGAAATTTCAGAAGAAAACTTCACTCCAGAAGAATAAAAGAAAAGGGATAAAAAGATGGATACATTATTTGAAATAGTTACAAGTAAATACTTATATGTTCCAATATTAGTTTGGTTTGGAATTCAATCTTTTAAGGTGATATGGGATTTAGTAGAAACAAAAAAGTTTAATTTTAAACGAATATTAGGTGCTCGGAGGAATGCCAAGTTCTCATTCTGCTGTTACAATGTGTTTAGCTATGATGGTTGGAAAGGCAGAAGGGTTTAGCTCTCCAACTTTTGCAATAAGCTTAATTTTAGCAATTGTTGTTATGTATGATGCGGCTGGAATCAGGAGAGCAGCAGGTAAACAAGCAAGTCTGTTAAATAAAATAGTCAATACACCAGGACTTTCAACGGTTCAAGTTCAAGAAAAATTAGTAGAGGTTTTAGGGCACACACCAGTCCAAGTACTTGTTGGAGCAATAATTGGAGTTATTGTAGGAATTATATTTTAAATGGAGGTTTTTATGAGTGATATTGAAATTGCAAGGAATGCAAAATTAAAAGACATAAGAGAAGTAGCAAAAGATATGGGACTTAACGAAGAAGAAATCGAAAGCTATGGAAAATATAAAGCAAAAGTAACAGAAGAAGCTTTTCGAAGATTGGAAGATAGAGAAAATGGTAAACTAATACTTGTTACAGCAATAAATCCAACACCACTTGGAGAAGGAAAAACCACAATGTCAATAGGGCTTGCTGATGGATTAAGAAAAATAGGTAAAAAATCAATTCTAGCACTTAGAGAACCTTCACTTGGAC
>JAAWCC010000063.1 GCA_022792975.1 Clostridia bacterium
ATAAAAGTTTTTAAAAATATACCCTTGTTCTTTTAAATAAGCAATTATTTCAGGAAGTGAGTCTGCCGTAAGTTGTTTTGCACCTGTATCATGCATTAAAACTACAATTTTATTTTTCCCGTTTTTGTGTAAGTTTAAAATCTTTTATTAAACTTTCATATGTTGGCTTTCCTACTGAATCGTTTGTTAGGCAGTTCCAGTTTATATATAATACATCATTATCTTCTAGTAATCCTTTTGCTTCATTTTTTAGATTTTTATATTTTCCTCCTTCACTTCCTCCTGGAAATCTAAAAATGTAGCTTGAATAATTTTCATTTCCTAATGCTGATTTTATTTTCTCCTCTGTTCGATTAT
This sequence comes from Clostridia bacterium, assembly GCA_022792975.1. The sequence goes on from JAAWCC010000063.1 coordinate 358, forward strand.
ATTCATCTAACACTGCCTGTGTAGATGAATATATATCCTTATAGTTATGTGAATACCCATGATTTGCAATATAGTGTCCCTCTTCATAGGCTTGCTTTACAAGCTCTGGATACAATTCTACTCTACTTCCTAACACAAAGAAAGTTGCTTTCACTTCTTCTCTTTTTAGTATTTCTAATATTTGCGGTGTTACACTTGAAGATGGCCCATCGTCAAAAGTTAAATATGCAATTTTTTCTTCAACTTCTTCCCCATCTACTTCCTTTTTAGACTGCTGATATATATTTTTAAGCCTTTCTTTTGCCTCCTCTGAATACACTGGAATTGGCAGTGTAGGTGTTGGCTCTGGTGTTGGCTCTGGTTCTTTATCTAAAGCTGCTTCCTTTACATTATTTGCTGAGCTTGCAATCAGCACTCCTGCAATGGAAGAGCTTACAATTACTACTATTGCAAGTGTAATAAATATAAGGGCTTTATTTATACTATCCTTATTTGCTTTTTCTACTTTTATTAGACCGAACGTTTTTTATATCTTCTTCTTTTATTACTACTCCTTCTTTTTTATCCTCTTCCATTTTATTCCCCTTTTATTTTTCATTTTTAAATGTGTTTATTTTAAATAACTTGAGTATTTCTACTATTATCAATGGAGAAAGCACTAAAACTATTACTTCAAATATATTTTCCTTTGGTAATACTGCAATACCAAAAATATCTCTTAAAACTGGTATTAATAATATTGCTAAAACTAAGATAGCTGATAATACTATTGCTAAAATTAATTTAGTATTATTGAATACTCCTGTTTTAAATATTGATTTTTCATTATTTCTAATATTAAATACATGCACAAGCTCTGATAATGCAAGTACAGTAAATGCCATTGTTTGTGCTATCTTTATTCTTTCTTCATCTGGTAATCCTTGAGTAGATGCAAGTCCGAACTATAAATGCAAGTAATGTAATTAAGCCTATCATAACTCCCTGATATACTACTCTATACACCATTCCCCCAGTAAACATGCTTTTTGAATTTTTTCTTGGTGGCCTTTGCATTATATTCTCCGCCTTTGGATCAACTGCAAGTGCAAGTGCTGGAAGTGAGTCTGTAACTAGGTTTATCCAAAGTATATGCACTGCAAGTAACGGCGTAAGTCCTGATACATCACTTATTCCAAACCAGCTTGCAAAAACAGGTGTTAGCATTACTGATAAAAATAATACTACAACCTCTCCTATATTGCTAGATAATAGAAATTGTATCACTTTTAATATATTATCATATATTCTTCTACCTTCTTCTACTGCTGCTTCTATGGTTGCAAAATTGTCATCTGTAAGGATTACATCAGCTGCCTCTTTTGCAACGTCAGTTCCGCACTTTTCCCATTGCACATCCAATATCTGCTGTCTTTAATGCTGGCGCATCATTTACGCCATCTCCTGTCATTGCTACAATTTCCCCATTCGCTTTCCAAGCCTTTACTATTCTAACCTTATGCTCCGGTGAAACTCTCGCATATACACTATATTTTCTAACATTTTCTGTAAGCTTTTCATCTGTCATTTGTTCTAAATCACTACCAGTTAATGCTTCATCCTCATTTTCTAATATTCCAAGTTCCTTTGCAATTGCCATAGCGGTAATTTTATGGTCTCCTGTAATCATTACCGTCTTTATTCCTGCACTTTTGCATTTTTCAATTGCTGATTTGACTTCAACTCTTGGAGGGTCTATCATTCCACACATACCAATAAATATAAGATTATTCTCGATATCCTTCATTTCTTCATGGCTTGGAATTTTATCTAGTACCTTATATCCACAAGCTAATACTCTAAGAGCATTTCTTGCCATTTCTTCGTTTTGTTTATATATTTCTTTTGTATAATTATCTAAGTCTGTTTTAATTCCTTCATCAACCTCAATGCTAACACATCTAGCTAAAACCTCGTCTACTCCACCTTTTGTATATGCAATATATTTGCCTCCGAACCTCATTGACTGTTGTCATAAGCTTTCTTTCTGAGTCAAAAGGTAATTCTTCTTTTCTTTCATTATTCTCAATTATATCTTTTCCATATCTAAGTGAAAATCCCATATCTGTTAAAGCTGTTTCTGTTGGGTCTCCTGCTAGTTCTCCGGTTCTCTGTAATTTTTGTATCATTACAAAGCATATTTGCATATACTAGCTTCTCAAGTAATTCTGTCTTTTCTGCTTTCTCTATATCATATAGCTTTCCATTATAAAATACTTTTTTTACAGTCATTTTATTTTGTGTAAGAGTTCCTGTCTTATCAGAACAAATAACAGATGCACTTCCTAGAGTTTCAACTGCTGGAAGCTTCTTGACAATAGCATTTTTCTTAGCCATCCTTTGCATTCCAATTGCAAGCACAATAGTCGAAACTGCTGCAAGCCCTTCTGGAATAGCTGCAACAGCTAAACTAACAGCTGTCATAAACATATCAATTGCATCTTTTCCATATGCAATTCCTATTAAAAATATAACTAAGCATATAACTAAGCAAGCAATTCCGAGCGTTTTTCCTAGACTATTAAGTCTCCTTTGAAGTGGTGTCTCTCCATCTTCTACTTGGTTTATCATATCTGCAATTTTTCCCACTTCTGTTTTCATTCCTATGCAAACTACAACACCTTTTCCCCTTCCATATGTTACCATACTAGAAGAAAAGGCCATATTTTTTCTATCTCCAAGACCAATATTTTCGTCCCTTATTATATCTATACTTTTTTCTATTGGTAAAGATTCTCCGAGTAAGTGCAGCCTCTTGAAGCTTTAAGTTCTGCGCTTCAATTAGCCTTAAATCAGCAGGAACATAATCTCCTGTTTCAAGAATAACAATATCTCCTGAAATTAGTTCTCTAGCAGGAATTACTTGCACACTTCCATTACGAACTACTTTAGTTACATGAGCACTCATTTTTTGAAGTGCTTCTAAAGACTTCTCTGCCTTACTTTCTTGAACAACACCAATAATAGCATTCATAACAACTACTATCATAATGATAATTGAATCTGTAATTCCTTCTCCCTCTTTAATTCCAACATATCCAGATACAATTGCTGCTATTATCAAAACAATTATCATAAAATCCTTGAATTGCCTTAAAAATTTAACTAAAATGCTATCCTTCTTTTTTTCTTCAATCTCATTAAATCCGAAATGTTCCTCTTTTATCATTTATTTTTTCTGAATTTAGACCATTTTTCAAATCAGTTTCAAACTCTTTTTCTATTTCGTTAATATCTTTACTCCAATAACCCATAGAACGCTCCTTTCATTAAAAGATTATATTCACAATTGTAGCATACAACAAAAGAAAAAACAAGGTATTTCCCTTTTTCTTTTATTCTTGTTATTTTAATTTATTGCCTAGCTTCAAACTAGTTTTTTAATAATATATTTTAAAAAAATTTAGATTATTTAACCCAATCTCTTTCTCAAACATTTGAAGGTAAGAGTAGTAAAAATAATATATACCACTCTTACCTTCAAACTTAGAAAAAATCAGAATAAATTAAATAATCCCAATCTTTTTAGCCATTTGTTTACCCTTCTTCATCAATTGTCTCTTCATTTTGTTATTGCTTTCTAAGTACATCATCGCTATTCCTGCTGCTCCGACAGCCCCAATTACCATACCTTTAACAAATTTCATAATAATTTTCCTCCTTAAATTCTAATACTTTATATAGTAGTATAACAATTTTAAGGAAATCTATACAATATTTTTATTTTAGTTTGTTCTTTCTAAGGAGTGTAAAAATTTCTACTACTGCTATTATTAATAAAAATATGCCGAAACAAGTTTTTAACACTTTTGTGTCTAATCCTATTGAGATTTTTGCGCCTATTATGGCACCGTACTATTCCACATCCGTGCGACAACTAGTGCTGTTTTCCATTTAATTAATTTTTGTTTTATGTTTGTAATTATTGAAACTATTGATGTTGGAACGAAAAATACAAGATTTGCTCCTTGGGCTGTGTGCTGGTCTATTCCCATAAATAGAGATAGGCATAAAATTAAGATTGTTCCGTCCTCCCATTCCCATCCCTGATACTAGACCTGATATTATTCCAATTAATATATTTGCCATACTTACTCCTCCTAGCTTTGTACTATAAGCTTAATTCCTACATATATTAAAAATATTGTAAAAAATATTTTAAGCCATTTATCTGGCAATTTTTGAAGTAGCTTTGCTCCGAAAAATCCGACCGGATTGTCCCTCCGGATTGCACACATAATACTTAAATTAAAATCAATGTATGAAGATTTGAGGTAAAACACTGAGCTTGCACATACCATTGGAAGTATGCAAAAAACAGATGTTGCTCTTGATTCCTTTTCACCAAGCTTTAGGATATAAGTAAAAGCTGGAACGAGTATCATTCCTCCTCCTGAACCGAAGAGTCCTGTAACTATTCCAGCTAAAATTCCAATTATTATTTTCTTTAACATTTCCATCACTCTCGTGATTATTCATTTGCCATTTTTTTATTTTTTATTCATATTTTGCAAGTATTTTGCCTAAGTCGTTTGAAAAATCTTTAAGCATAACAAGTTTTATACTATTTTCCTTGTCTTGTGCATATTCATCTATAATTTGCTTTAATTGTCTGATATTTCTCATTTCTGGCTCTATCTCTTTTGGAAATAACTCGGCTCTGTTTACCAATTTTTCCTTTATTGTTACAATGTCTTCATTGCTTGCACAAGAAAGTCTTTGGAAGGTTTGATATACATCATAATACTTAAATATTGGTATATTCATACATTCTTTATCAAATCTCTCATAGAATACCTCCATCTTCATTGGTATACACTTGAATATACTATCTGCCATTTCTATATACATTCTATCTTTTAATTTAGAATTTAAATTATAGAAATGCCTTAAAATGTCCTCTACATCTTGAGAAGGCTCTCCAATTCCTATGGTGTCTAATTCATCCTCTACATTATCACAATAGCTTGAAACTAATGAAGATATATTCATTCCATTTACAAAAGTCCCCTTTACATCACGCATACTGTGTTTTATAAGACCTTTATTTATCAAATAATCAAAATATATAAATAGTTTGACATTTTCTATCAAGCTAGTTTTCCCTGTTCTAACATCTTCTAAAATCTCATTGATTATTGCATCAAATTCCTCATCACTTATTTTCCAATATTCTTCTGTAAGAAGCCTCTTATAGCCTGGCAAGTTTGAGGTGTCTACTGTATTTATTATCATTTCCATATCTTTTTTGAAAGTTTTCATGTCAAATATTCTTGTTCTAACATATATTTCTATGAATTTGAAAAATCTATATTCTGATTTGAAGTTATAGTAATATGTGTTATCAAATTCCTTGATATAAAATTGCCTATTATCCATAAGTACCCTAGAAGAAACTAAGATTGATTTATATTCTTCATTATTTGCTATATTTATGAACTTGTCCTTTGTTATCTTTCCTGCTTTAATTTCAAAAGATACTGCTATTGTGAATATTAGCATTGTTTGTAGTACTCTATGATTTGTGTTTGGATAATTCTTGTTTACCATTTCGTAGACTTTTTTAAAGTCATTTAATGCATGCTTCAAAATTCTTAGGTTTCTTGTCCCACTCTTATTAAAGGTGGTTATTATCAAGCCTGTTGATTCTCTTAAAAATCTTATCAAATCTGGATTTGATTCATATCTCATTAGCAATCCGATTTATTATATAATCAAATTTTGGTTGATACTCAAAGGTTTCCCCTATTAATTTTTCTTTTATTCTCTCATAGTCATTTGCTTTATCAAACACATACTCAATTTTGTCTTGGATTTTCTCTACCATTGGTTTATCTGTTACTTGTGTTAAATCATTTTCTTTGTCTAGGATGTATGTTGCTATAAAGGTTTTCATTTCTAGATTTGTGCTTTTTAATTTTGTTGATAATTCCTTTTCATTACAAATTATTATTGTTTTTATATGATCATGCTCTACGAAATTGTTTATATATCCTAAGATATCAATAACATCTACATTTGCTCTTTCTAAGTCGTCAAAACATAGAACTTTATCTTCTGTTGAAAAAAAGTCTGAATAATTTACTCTATCGCCATTTTGTGTGACACCAAAAAGATTGGCCATATCTATTCCAGTTTTTGCATACTCTGGAATTTTATCTACGCCATTTGTTTCCATATATTTTTTTAGGTTTTTATCCATTAATTGGGTGGTTTCTATGAATATTTTTTTACTGATTTCTTCAAGATTTGAAATTCCGATACAATGACATATATATTGTTGTATAGGATTGACCGATTTAATTTCATGGATTCTATTTTGTTTCTTACTTTATTGTTCCAAAAATAGGTTTTTCCGCTTCCCCATTCTCCATTAATCATGACTGCATAATCTGTATAGTCTGCTCTTACATAATCTAATATACTTTCAACTAATTCTTCCATCTGTTCCTCCATTTGTTTTTAATTATAGCGTATTTATCCTGCTAACGTTAAAACTATTATTTCTCTTACGTGATTCTCTTTTAATATTCTTGCACATTCATTGGTTGTTGCACCGAGAAGTATATACATCATCAAAGAGAATTATCCTTTTATTATGTATTATTTGTTTATTTGTAAGTTCGTATGCATTTTTTACATTCTCCATGCGTTTTTCTTTGGATTGCAAGCTTTGTTTTGGATTGTTTTTTATTTTCTTTAGCACCTTTACATATTTTAAGCCCTTTATATTTCTTGCAATTTCTCTTGCGATAAGCTCGCTTTGGTCATATCCTCTTTGTTTTTTTCTTTTTTTATGAATTGGTACATTAATAATTATACCACAAGTTTTTAAAATGTCGCATATTTTTTTATTATTTAATATAATTTTTGCAAAAGTTTTATACATATATGATTTGCCGTTTAAATTTGTATTTTAAAATTTCTTCTCTTGTAATTCCGTCATATGAAAAAATTGCAATTTGTTTATCAAAGTATTTTCCTTCTGGTCTATGTATTTTTGAACTAATCTGTTTTTCTAGCTTTTTCTTGCAGTTTTCACAAAAGTATTCCTTGTCTAATTCTCCGCAAAATCCACAAGTAGGTGGGAATAACATATTTAAGATTTCCTCTAGCATTTTTTATCCTTTCTGCCCCCTGTTTTAAATTCCTGCCTAAGTTTTATATCTAACAATTTGTGTCAAAATGCCCCGTCCCCATTGACATTAATTTGTGTTCTAGTCCTGTGTTTCTTACTTTTGCGTCTGTGTTTTTTATCATGAAGGTGATTATGTCTTTGCTTCCTACTAGGATTAGTAGTTTTTTTGCTCTTGTTACTCCTGTGTAGAGTAGGTTTCTTGTTAGTAGCATTGGAGCTGATCTTACTACTGGGAGTATTACTACGTCAAATTCGCTTCCTTGTGATTTGTGGACTGTTATTGCATATGAGTGTTCTATTTGGTCTAACTCTTGGAAACTGTATCTGGCTGTTTTTCCGGTCAAAGCATGCTTCTATTGTTTCTGTTATGCTACTAATTTTTGTAATTTTTCCCATTTCTCCGTTGAAGATGCCATTTCCTAGTTCTCCAGCTTGCTCCCATTCTATGTCATAGTTGTTTTTCATTTGCATTATGCTGTCTCCTTCTCTAAAGACCGTTCCGCCGTACTTGTTTCTCTTTTATTTTTCCATTGTTTGGATTTACAAGCTCTTGTATTTTTTTGTTTATTTCTTTTGTTCCGAACTATCCCTTTTTTACTTGGTGTGATTATCTGTATGCTTTTGAAATTTTCGTAACCTTCAAATTTTTTAAGACCATTTTTGTACAAGGAAAGTACAAATTGCATTATTCTTTCTTGGTTTCCTTCTTCTACAAAGAAGAAGTCCTTTTTTAATTCTCCGTTCATTATCCTGCACAAAGCTTTCTCCTGAATTTATTCGATGTGCATTCAGTATTATTTTAGATTCGGCAGCTTGTCTAAAGATTTTATCTAGGGTTATTACTGTAATTCTTTCTGATGCGATTATGCATTTTAAAATACTTCCGTGGCCCAACTGATGGAAGCTGGTCTACATCTCCAACTAATACAAGTTTTGTTCCTTCATAAACTGCTGTTAATAGATATTTCATTAGTGCTAAGTCTATCATTGAAACCTCGTCTACAATTATTACATCTGCATCTATTGGCTCTATATTCAAATCTTCGTTTATGTAGTTTGCATCATTTATTTTTGTTATTTGGAGCAGTCTGTGAAGCGTCATTGCAATTTCTCCTGTTGTTTCTGTCATTTTCTTAGCTGCACGTCCGAGTTGGTGCACATAGCACCACTTTTTTAGCTTCCTTTTTATATAAGTCTATTATTGTTTTTATAATTGTTGTTTTTCCTGTTCCTGGTCCTCCTGTGATTACACATACATTGTTCTGATTTATTGAATAAATCGCTTCTTTTTGCTTGTCTGATAATTCTATTTTATTTTCTCCTTCTTGCTTTTCTAGCTTTTCTTCTATGTTTGTGATTCTTTTTCTATTTTTTACATTATCAAGTTTTATTAGTTTTGCTGCAATGAACATTTCTGCCTCATAAAATTCTCTTAAATATATAAAGTTTTCTTCTTCTCTTTCTTCAATAACGATTGTGCCTTTTACTTTTAACTGGTTTAAAAATATATCTATTGTGCTTCTTGATATTTGAAGTAAGCTTTCTGCAAAGTCTAATAGATTGTCTTTTATAACACAAGTATGTCCATTGTAGGTTGCAAGTAAAAGTCCATATTTTATTCCATAAATAATTCTTTGTTCATCATCTTGATTTACTCCAATTCTTAGAGCAGCTTCGTCTATTGTTTTAAAGCTTATTCCTCTTACAACATCTATAAGCTTATATGGATCTTTCTTTATCTCTTCTACTGCATTTACTCCATATAGTTCATATACTTTTTTTGCATAGCTTGTTGAAATTCCTATCTCCTCTAGAAATCCAACTATTTTCCATACTTCTTTGTTTTGTATGAAGCTTTCTGATATATCTATTGCTTTTTCTTTTGTAATTCCTTTTATGTTTGTTAGCCTATCTGGCTCTTTTTCTAAAACATAAATTGTTTCGTCTCCAAAGGTTTTTATAATTTTTTCTGCGGTCTTTGGTCCTACCCATTTTATGCTTCCTCCACCTAAATATCTTTCTAATGCATCTAGTGTTTTAGGCATTTCTTTTTTGAAGGTCTTTACACTAAATTGTTCTCCATAATCTTTATGTGTTACAAATTCTCCGAGTTACTTTTAGACTATCTCCTATATTTACAAATGGCAAAAATCCCACAATTGTGATACTTTCGTCCTCTGTATTCATTACCGCAACTGTATAAGAATTTGTCTCATTACAATATATTATTGTTTCGATTTCACCTTCTAATTCTAGCATAATTATCCTTTCTCTCTAGTTTCTCATTGTTTCTATTGTTGCTTCCATATTTTCACTGTTTACTATTGCTGTTCCTGCAACAAATATATTTGCTCCTGCCTCTTTTGCTATGGCTATGTTTTCTGGCTTTATTCCTCCGTCTACTTCTATATCTAAATCAAGTTTGTTTTCGTTTATATATCTTCTTAATTTGCTCACTTTTTCTAAAGTTTCAGGTATAAGCTTTTGTCCTCCTAATCCGGGTTCTACTGTCATAATTAGGCACATATGTATATATGGCAAAAATTCATATATTTCTTCTATTTTTGTATTTGGCTTTACTGAAATTCCTACTTTTGCACCTGTTTCTTTGATGTAATCTATAAGCTCTTTTACTTCCTCCTTTGAATTTGTCGCCTCTATATGAAAGGTTATGATATTAGGTTTAAAGCCTGCATATTCATCTATAAATTCTTTTACATTTTCTACCATAAAGTGTACATCAAGTGGAATATTCGAGATTTGTTTTACTGTATTTGTATATTCCTTCATTAATTCTGTCGTATCTTTTGGTACAAACTTTCCATCCATTACATCTATATGGAAATAGTCTGTTTTTGCAATTTCTAGTCCATAAAAAATTTTACTTGCATTTTCTCTTTCTACATTTAATATTGAAGTTGATATTTCTACCATTTGTTTTCCTCCTCATATTTTAATTTATTATATATTTTTATATAATTTTCATATCTAGATTTTCCGAATTTCACCATTTTCTAATGCCATTTTTATACCACATTTTTCTTCTTTTATATGTGTGCAGCCGTACAAATTCACAAGTCTCTATATGTTTTCTAAATTCTGGGTACAATTTATCTAATTCTTTACTTTCTATCTCCTCTATATCTATCGTTTGAAAGCCCGGAGTATCTAGCAAAAATGTATTCTTTTCTACCTCATATAGGCTTATATCTGTTGTTGTATTTTTTCCTCTTTTGTTTTTTTTGCTTATATCACCTGTTTCTGCTATTTCCTTATTTAAAATTTTGTTTGTGATTGTGGATTTACCGAACCCCAGATTCTCCTGCAAGTACACTTGTATTGCTTTTTAAAACTTCTTTCAAATGACTTATGCCCTCTCCTTTTTCAGCTTGCATTTTTATAACTTTAAATCCTGCTTTTGTGTATATCTCAAATATCTCATTTGTTTTTTTCTCGTCTAAATCTATTTTGTTTATAACTATTACTGGATTAATTCTGATATGCTCTGCAAAGCAAAGTTCCTTGTCTAATACTAGTGAATTTAATGCTGGCATCCTAGGTGCTACCACAAATATAACTTGTGAAATATTACTTACTTTTGGCCTTTTTAGATAACTACTTCTATCTAAAATTTCATTTATAACCGCTTTTCCTTCTTCTATTATTTCAAATTCTACATTATCTCCTACTACTGGCTTTATATCAGAAATTTTAAGCCTGCCACGTGCTACTGCTTCAAATTCTTGGTTTTCTGATTTTAGAATGTATGTATTTGATATATTTTTAATAATTTTACCTTTAATGCTTTTTTTCCTCCTCTAATTTACCTTATAGAGTTTAAAATCTAAATAGTCTGCACTAATAAGCTTTAACTCTATCCCACCAATATCTCCTTCTATGCATTCTGACTTTGCTTCTCCATGCAGATGACCATATAAGCATTTTTTGACATTATACTTTTGCATTATTTTTATAAATTCTGAGTTTTCTAAAATTTCTTTGCCTGTCGGCGGATAATGGAGGCATACTAATATTTCTTTGTTTTCTCCAAAGTTTTTTATCCCTTCATTTATTGATAATTCTAGCCTCATAAGTTCCCTGTTTATGATTTTTTCTTCTGCTACTTCCCCAAAAAGTGCCCAACCTCTAGTTCCTGCAATTATCTTATTTTCTACCTCATAACTATTATTATGGAGAAAGTATATATTTGTAAATTCTTTTTCTTTTATGTATTCTTTTAGTTTTGATAAACTATTCCACCAGTAATCATGGTTTCCTTTTAGCAGGATTTTTCTGCCGTGGGAGTGAATTTAAAAATTCAAAGTCTTTGTATGCTTCTTTTAGCGACATCGCCCATGAAAAGTCACCTGGAAGTAAGACTGTATCGTCTTTGGTTACTTTTTCTATCCAAGCTGTTTTTATTTTATTTTCATGGTCTATCCAATTGTCTCCGAATATATCCATTGGTTTTGGATTTTCGAAAGACAAATGCAGGTCTGCTATGGCATATATGCTCATTTTATTCTCCTATCTTTAAATTAGGCACTGCATTTAGTGATAAATCTGAGGTTTTCCCAGCTAAGAAATCATAATATCCTGCACTTGCAATCATTGCTGCATTGTCTGTGCAAAGTCCAATCTCTGGGAAGTATACTTTTATCCCCCTCTTTTTACCTAGTTCTAGGAATTTTTCTCTTATATAAGAATTTGCTGAAACTCCTCCTGCCAGTGCTAATTTTTCTAATTTTGTTAATTCTAATGCTTTTTCTGTATTATGAAGTAGCATATCTGTTACAGCCTCTTGGAAGCTTGCACATAAATCCTCTTTTTTTATATCTTTTTTGTTGTGGTTGGTGTTTATTACTGCTGTCTTAATTCCACTAAAACTAAAATTTAGACCGTCTAGATGTGTTTTTGGAAGTTCAATATTTGCCTCTCCGCAATTTTGCTAGCTTGTCTATTTTAGGTCCTCCGTGGGTATTTTAACTCCATAATTCTTGCAACCTTGTCAAAGGCTTCTCCTATTGCATCATCCTTTGTTTTTCCTAATATCTCAAATTTTGTATAATCTTCTATTTTGACTAAATATGTGTGTCCACCTGAGATTATTAGGCATAAAAATTCTGGCTCTAATTCTTTAAAATTTATATAATTTGCAGCTATATGCCCTTCTATATGGTTTACTCCGAATAAGTGGCTTTTTTAATGCATAGCTTAATGCTTTTGCATATCCGAACTCCTACAAGCAATGCTCCGTACAAGTCCTGGGCCATAGGTACAGGCAACTGCGTCTATGTCTAAAAGGCTCATGTTAGCTTTTTCTAATGCCTCTTTAACAACTATTGAAATTGCGTCTATGTGATTGCGAGAGGCAATTTCAGGAACTACCCCTCCGAATTTTTCATGAATATTTATTTGTGAGTTTATAACATTAGAAAGAACCTCTCGCCCATTTTTCACAATTGCGGCAGAGGTTTCGTCACAGCTCGTTTCAATTCCTAAAATTACTATATCCTTCAATTTTACATCCTTTCTTAGAACTATATTCTAAATATAAATCTTGCAATACCTACCATTCCGTCAAATAAGAAATTAAGTGCTGGTGTTATTATCATACCTGCAAGACCTGATATCCATATGACTAAAAATATTATATAAAATAAGCTTTCTTTATCGCGTAAGAATTGTTTTGCATTATATGGTAAAAACTTTACAAGTATTTTTGAACCATCAAGTGGTGGAAGTGGGATTAGATTAAATACTCCAAGACCAATATTTACCCATATAACGTTTCCGTACTAGCTGCCAAATAATTCTTCCTGTTCCTGCTATTATAAATGTATATGCAAATTTATACATTGCAGCATATATTAAAGTGAAAATAATTGCAAGTGCAAAGTTCATGAGCGGTCCTGCAAAAGCGACAATTGCTTCTCCAGCTTCCATCGAATATTTTCTATCAAAATTTCTAGGATTTATTTGTACAGGTTTTCCCCATCCAAAGCCTGCAAACATTAGTAATACAAATCCCACTGGGTCTATATGACTAAGAGGGTTTAAGTTAAGTCTGTTTTGCATTCTTGGAGTATCATCTCCAAGTCTATCTGCTGCAAATCCATGGGCAAATTCATGGAAGGTTATTGCAATTAATACTGCTGGTAATGTTAAAAGTAAGCTTACCAATCCGTGCTTGTGTCATCCCCATTATTCTTGTTATAATAAATATTGCAAGTATTAAGTATAATACTCTTTTATCCTGAAAGAACATAGGCTTAATTCTCCTTTTTCTCTTTAATATTTCCATTATATCATATTTTGAAAATATTTCAATCTTTTGTAATCATAAATTTTAATCTACAATTCGTCTGTCTTAAATGATAAATAGCCTTCATATAAATAGCTATTATCTATCCCTTTCATGTATAACTCTCTATCATTTATCTTGTCAGTCAAGCTTTGTTTTAATAATTCTTTTATTTCTACATCCTTTATAGGACTACGTTCGATTGCAAGTAAATAATCTGATTTATCAATCTTACTCCAATTGGCTACTAAGTTTAACTGCTTCTTTAAAATTAAATCTAGCCAAATCCTCGTGCTTCTGCCATTTCCCTCTCTAAATGGATGTGCAATATTCATTTCTACATATTTCTCTATTATGTTTTCATAGGTTTCTTGTGGCATTTTCTCAATATTTTTAATTGCCTCCTCAAGATAAGTAAGAGGTGTAAATCTAAAATTTCCTTTTGCTATATTTACTTTTCTTAAATTTCCAGCAAACTCATATATATCTCCGAATAAATACTTGTGAATTTTCTTCAGAGTTTCAAATGTTCCTGGCTCTAATGTGTTCAAATATTCTGTTTCAAACATTTCTTTTGCACGTGTTTTACTAATTCTTTCTTCTTCTCTTGCAAGTTCTGATTGGTCTGTAATATTTAATTTATTTTCTAAAATCATCTTTGCCTCCTAAAGCGTATTCTTATTTAAAATTTCTTCATAAACTGCGATTTCTAATAAGTCTACTAATGTACTCTCACAATCATTTTTTACCTTATTTTGTTTTTCTTCTAGATTATCGATATTTACTACTGAAATTATTTGTGGATTATATATTTTATTATAATCTTTCTCCTGCATAACGCAATTTATATTCAAATCAGAAATTATTCCATCACATCTATAATACGAATGATAATATAAATTATTAAACATGCTAGAGCATTTAGCAGTTACAGCTTCTCCCTTTTTTAAGCCTTTAAGTAGAAATAATGTATTTAAATGGCAATTTCTATTTAAGTTTCCGTTTTGAATATAATCTTTAACTTCTTTATTATCTATGTAATATTCATTTGCAGAAAAGAAATTATATTTGCCTAAAAAAGATTCTATATTAACAGAATGATTTTCTATATCATATATTTCATTTATCATTCCTACATCAATTAGTCCATTAATGAAAGCATTTAAATTACTTGCGTTCTTTGTGACCTTCTTTATCAAATAGTCCAAATATGTTTTATCATTAAAGCCATATTTATTTAAAATATTATGAAATTCTTCAAAAAATTGCGGCTGTGCTACTGTCAATTGAAATAGACAGTCAAAAACTTCATAATCATTATGTGCTAATTTATTTTCTTTCCTAAAGTCCACATTGCACAATTTGCTATATTCGTCAATAACTTTTTTAAATATTTCTATTTGTCTTTGTTTATTCTCTGCTTCCCATTTATCACAAATTTGGTCTAAATCAATTTTCTTCATCTCTTTCTATTACCCCCTATTTAATTTATAATTAAAAAATTGAGTCTTTTATTCCTTTGTGTATTTTCTGATTACACTATATACTATATCATGTTCTAATAAAAATTTCAATTATTTGTAATATACAATATTTTTATTTCTTACATTTCACAGTGTTTCTACTTAAAGCGTATTTGACATTTTATGTAAATCAGTATATAATTATATATATAATCTTAAAGGAGGCCCTCCTATGCGGCAAGAATTAAAAAGCGCTCGTTCTTTTTACAATGGCATTCTATTCAACTCTTCAAGCAATTCTAACTATACGACAATGGTCACAATTGATGAAAATGAGAATATCAAAACAGAATGGTTACCAAAAAAAGAAGCTGAAAAAATTATACATCAGAAATACGAAAAAAAATCAGAAGGGAAAAGTGATGAAAAAATAGAAAGCGCAAATATAATATCGGCTATTATGTTCACAGTGTGTATGTTCATATTTGTTCTTCCACCTATATTGTTTGACTCACCAATATTTATGAACATTTATAAGAAAATTTTGTTATTTATTAGAGATATTTTTTTTAGATTTCTCGACCTAAAATTTTTAGTAATTGTGTTGCTATTTAGCCTAATTATTATTATTTCGTTCCTTTTAGCGTATTCATATATTGATGTTAATTTTCGTAGATTTCACGCCGCTGAGCATATGATAGCCCATGCATATAATAATTTACATAGAATCCCTTCAATTGAGGAGCTTGCTCACTACTCACGGTTCCATACATATTGTGGAGCCAACAACATAGTTTTATTCATGATATCTCTTATACTTGGCTTATTATTTCTACTTTTTGATATGAATATTTATCTATGCTTTATTACTTTTTTAGTTTTTACTTTCTTTAAGGCATGTGGCTTACTAAATTTTGTCCAACTTATTGTGACTAAACCTGCAACAGAAAGGGAGTTGAGATTGGCAGTTATTGGATTGAGTGCTTGGCTTGAGAACGAGCAAAAAAATGAAGAAAATAATTTTTCGGATTTTTCATAGGTTTGTTGTAAAAATCCCTCAATTAGCGATGCTAGTTGAGGGATTTTTGCCATTTTAGTCCTCTATCTTTTATTCTAAAAATCAATTAAATATACTGTTCTACATTTTTTTGTATCTCGTCTTCTACTTCCTTCATTGCTTCAAGTGTATTTTGTAATAGTTCGTCTAATTCCCATCCCAAATATTCTGCACCATTTGCAATTATTTCTCTTGAGCAGCCTCCTGCAAATTTTTTATCTTTATATTTCTTTTTTAAACTTTGCAATTCCATGTCTTTTGTACTTTTAGATGGTCTCATTTTTGCTGCTGCCCAAATTAGCCCTGATAATTCGTCTACTCCAAATAATATTTTTTCCATTTTATATTCTGGCTCAATATCAGAACAAATTCCATATCCATGACTACACACAGCATGTATTAGCTCTTGGCTTGCATTGATTTCTTTTAGCAGCTCAGGTGCTTTTTTACAATGCTCGTTTGGATACATCTCATAATCTATGTCATGAAGTAATCCTGCTAACCCCCAAAAGTCCTCATTTTCATTATGCTTCCTTGCAAAATATCTCATAATTTGCTCAACTGTAATTGCATGTCTTATATGAAATTCTTCTTTGTTATATTTTTTTAATAGCTTTATTGCATCTTCTCTATTAATTTTTGTTTCGTATTTAGTACTATTTTCCTTCTCTGTATTTTCAGTTTTCTTTGATTTGCTATCACTTACAAGAGGTTTCATTGTAGGGAAAAGTAGAACATCTCTT
Source organism: Clostridia bacterium (assembly GCA_022792975.1). Next base: position 17,102 of record JAAWCC010000063.1, read on the forward strand.
ATTGAGCTTGAATCTGTTAGTAGCATTATTAATCTGTCTATTCCGATTCCTAGTCCACCTGTTGGAGGCAAGCCTATTTCTAGTGCTGCTATATAGTCGTCGTCCATCATTCCTGCTTCGTCGTCTCCGTTTTCTCTTGCTCTAATTTCTTCTTTAAACCTTTCATATTGGTCTATTGGATCATTTAATTCTGAAAATGCATTTCCATATTCACGACCACCAATAAAGGCTTCAAATCTCTCTACTAATCTTGGGTCATCTTTTTTCTTTTTAGCAAGTGGCGAAATTTCTATTGGGTAATCATATATAAATGTTGGTTGTATTAAAATCTTTTCTACAAATTCATCAAAAAATAGGCTAATTATATGTCCTCTTGTTTCTTTTCCTTTTGGAATTTCTATTCCCTTTTCTTTTGCTATTTTTACGGCCTTTTCATCTGTCTCTATTTCACTAAAATCAACTCCACAGGCCTCCTTTATACTATCTATCATAGTAACTCTTTTCCATTTTGCACCTAAATCTATTTCTATACCTTGATATGTTATTTTTGTTCCACCACATACTTTTTCTGCACATCTTTTGAAGATTTCTTCTGTTATATCCATCATGTCATTATAGTCCTCGTATGCTGAATATAACTCTATTGAAGTAAACTCAGGATTATGTCTTATATCCATTCCTTCATTTCTGAATATTCTTCCTATTTCATATACCTTATCATATCCACCTACAATTAGCCTCTTTAAATTTAATTCTGGTGCAATCCTTAGATACATATCTAAATCTAGAGTATTGTGATGTGTTATAAATGGCCTTGCTGTTGCTCCTCCTGATATTGTATTTAATATAGGAGTCTCAACTTCTAAATATCCTTTTTCGTCTAATACTCTTCTTATCTCACTTATTATTTTACTTCTTTTTACAAATGTATCCTTTACTTCTGGATTTACTATCAAATCTATATATCTTTGTCTATAACGTAAGTCTGTATCTTTTAAACCATGAAATTTCTCTGGGAGTGGCCTAAGAGATTTCGAAAGTAATGTTATACTTTTTGCATGAACTGAAATTTCTTCTGTTCTAGTTTTAAACACAAATCCTGTAATTCCGATTATATCTCCCACATCATAGGTTTTAAATTCTTTATAATTCTCCTCTCCTAAATCGTTTGTTGACACATAGCTCTGTATCCTTCCTTCATTATCTTGAATTGTACAAAAAGATGCTTTTCCCATAATTCTCTTTGCCATTATTCTACCTGCAACTGTTACATCTTTTTCTTCTAATTCATCATAGTTATCCTTTACTTCTTTACTTGTATGAGTTTTATTAAATTTTGTTATTTCAAAAGGATTTTTTCCATTTTGATTTAATTCTGCTAGTTTTTCTCTTCTAACCTGCATTAGCTTGTTTACATCTTGTTCTAATTCATTATTTTCATTCATATCTTGTCAACCTCCGATATCTAAAGTATTTATATATTATATACTATATTAGACAAAAAAGCAATATAAAAACCTAAAAACCTAGCTCGCATTTTGAAGGTTAGTCAATCATATGTCACACTTTTTTGAAAAATATATGGTTTGAGTACCCTATATTGTCACAA
>JAAWCC010000064.1 GCA_022792975.1 Clostridia bacterium
CTACTGCTGTTATTGCTATTTTCCACATTCCATCTGTTTCTATTGTGATAGGGGTATTTATTTTTACTATTCCATCACTTTTCTTTTGGAGTACATTTTGCAGGTTGTAAACCTCATATGTGTATCCTGCTATTATTCCTCCTTCATTATCTTCTGCCATTATGTTGATTTGACCTGTTGACGTAATCCATCCATTTGCTCCAGCTGTTCCGATTATCTCTGCTTTAGTTATGGTTGGTGAAATGTTATCAAAAAGCACATCTTCATTTGACTCTGGTGACGAATATTCTACTCCATCTGTGGTCCACGCATAGATTTCTGTTTGTCCTAAAGTGCTAATCTTAAAGTAACAATGATTACTACATATTAATTAAAAATTAAAATAGGGAAGAGGATATATAAAAAGAACTTAGAAATCTACTAAGCTCCTTTTTGATTTAAGCCTTAGGCTCAATATGAAAATCGCATCCGTTTGTTCCTTCAGCAGTTATTGTACATGAACTTAGTGGAATACAAACAAGTGGACGAATTCCACTTCTTGACCATCCGCCAGTCATTAAATGTAAATGATATACCAGTACCAGAGACTTCACCATTACCAATGCATTGAATGTCATAAATGGCTCCATTTTCAGTGATGCTTATGGAGCGTGTAGCTAAAAACGAACTATTAACATTTAGAAGTATGTCATAGTATTTATTATTTATCCACTCTGAATCTGAATTTTCAGCAGAGAATTTATTTATCCAAGTACTTTGTTTTAATTCTATATTACCATTTTCTTTTCCAAGGTACCATTGATTTTGCAAATTCTTATTACCAAATTGATTATATTTCTCAAATAGATTCCATATAGATGGTGAATTTCCAGTAATGTTTCTTACTTCTTGTCCATATGTTGCATATCCATTATTAAAATTAGTATAATCAAATTTTGTTACTGCTTCTATATCGCTTATATTTAAACTTCTAGCTACTAAACCTCTATAATTATCATTAGTGTAACATGAATTACATAAATCATTTAATAACTTTACTACATTGTTGTATCCAGTAGCATCTGCTAAATATAATTGACCATCATTGCTTAAACCACCATTTGATACAGCATTATTAGATATTAAGTACAAATATTTACTGTCTATTTTAAAAATTCTCCATTTAATATTTGCATCTGTTGAAAAATTCTGAGGTTTATTAGCTTCAACATATATGTCTTCAAGCTCAGCAGTTCCAGTATATTGTGCTTCTGCTACGTAAGAGCTATTGGCTGGTACATAATCTATATATTTACCTATATCTGTTATTTTATCAATAATTGGTGGAGCTGGATTATTTTTATCTATATCCTTGATAGCACTTTGTACATATGCGTCTGCTCCATTTGTTTTTGCTCATTAGTTTGAGCCTCTGCATAGTTTATAGTTCCTTGTGTTGCTAAATTAATGAATTGTGCTTTAAATACAGTGTTGATGCTAACTGCTGCAAGTATTATTAGTACAATAATTGTGATAATTAATGCAACAAGAGTTATAGCGTTTTCTCTTTTAAAAAAATGTTTTGACATTTTATTTTGCCTCCTTAAAATCTTTTGTTTCAATTAGAATTATTATTTCCGTTCATGTATAAATTATAAGCAAATAAAGCTTGCTTTTATATATCACATAAAAAATGATATATAAATTATTATATCTATAATTTCAACAAAAAGTCAAGATAAAAAAATCAGTTTAAATAAAAATATCTTAAACATAAATGAATATACAGCTAAGTGGCAATTTACGAACAAAATCAATTGACAGAGAATAAAACATTATGTTATACTTACATATATTTATAAAACAACGCAGGGTACCATATAAGTAGAAAAGAAATAGCTTTTACTTATATGGTATTTTGTAATAAATAATCACTTTTTTTAATACATATACCTTGCAAAAACTAAAAAAACATGTTATGCTTATAACATAAATTTAAAAGAGGGGATTGATACCTATGATAGATATAAAATTAATCAGAGAAAATCCTGAAATTGTTAGGGAAAATATAAAAAAGAAATTCCAAGATTACAAACTAGAGCTTGTTGATAAAGTAATTGAATTAGATAAAAAGAGTAGAGAAACAACATTAAAATGTGATAGCCTTAGGGGAGAACGTAATAAGCTAAGTGAGCAGATAGGACGGACTTATGCACGAAGGCAAAAAAGAAGATGCAGATAAGATTAAAGTTAAGGTAAAAAATATAAACGAGGAACTTCTTGAAATAGAGAAGCTAGAGGAAGACTATAAAACAGAAGTAAATAATATAATGATGAAAATTCCAAATATCATACATGAGAGCGTGCCAATAGGAAAAGACGATAGTCAAAATGTCGAGGTGCAAAAATATGGAGAGCCAGTTGTACCAGATTACGAAATACCATATCATACAGAGATTATGGAGAAATTTTCAGGAATAGATTTAGATTCTGCAAGAGAGGCTTCTGGAAATGGCTTCTATTACCTTACGGGAAATATTGCAAGGCTACATTCTAGTATTTTAGCTTATGCAAGAGATTTTATGATAAATAAGGGATTTATATATGCGATCCCTCCATTTATGATACGTTCAGATGTTGTATCAGGTGTTATGAGTTTTGAAGAAATGGATGCTATGATGTA
>JAAWCC010000065.1 GCA_022792975.1 Clostridia bacterium
AAATTTGAAGTTAAGTGAGGGTAAAAGGTGGTAGCAAATATAAAAGATAGATTTAAAAGTGTCAGAGTAAAGCTGTTTATGACTCTTTGTATAACAATTACAATTATAATAGTATTTTTAATACTAATTAATAGCATTGTACTCGAAGAATATTACATATATTCAAAACAAACAATGCTACTAACAGCATATGAAATAATAAATGATTACTATAATGGAGAATTAAATGGTGTAAATATAGAATTAGACCTTGAAAAAATGTCAGTCAGTAATGACTTTGACATATTAGTAAAAACAAGTAACAGTATATATACAACTAGCAAAGACTTCATATCATCATTAACAGATGCAAGCTATAATAAAAAGAGAGGAATAGACGAAAATGTGCTTTACAATAAAGATAAAGTAGAAATCAAGAGAACAATTGATAAAAAAACAGAATTATCCTTCATTCTACTTTCAGCAGAATTAGACAATGGATATGAATTATACATAAGAGTTGCTGTTGCATCAATACAGGAAAGTGTTAAAATAGCAAATAAGTTCTTAATGCTAATGGGATTTGTAACAATAATAGTTAGCGGAATGATAGTCTTGGTAATTTCAAGAAAATTTACATCACCAATCGAAGAACTAAATGACATTACAGCAAAAATATCCGAATTAGATTTTAGCCACAAATACGAGGTAAAAGAAACAGAAGACGAAATAAATAATTTGCGGACGTAATATAAATACAATGTCAGAAACTTTAGAAAAAACAATAAAGCAACTTAGGAGTTCAAACATTGAGCTTGAAAAAGACATAGAAGAAAAATCGAGAACAGACGAAATGAGAAAGCAATTCATTTCAGATGTATCACATGAACTAAAAACGCCAATAGCCCTAATACAGGGATATGCAGAAGGATTAGTAGAGAATATAACCGAGGATGAAGAAAGCAGGAAATTTTATGCAGAAGTTATATTAGATGAAGCAAATAAAATGGATATAGTAGTAAAAAAATTATTAGAACTTATGAGGCTTGAATATGGAAAAAATGCATTTAATTTAACAAAATTTAATATATCAGAGCTTATTTGCGAAATAATCAGAAAGTCTACAAAAGTACTCGAGGAGGAAAATATAACAGTTAAATTTGAAGATAAAGAAATATACGTAATCGCAGACGAATTCTATGCAGAACAAGTATTTAACAATTATTTTACAAATGCTATAAAAAATGCTTCAGAAATAGATGGAAAAAAAGAAATAAAAATAAGCTATGAAATAAAAGAAAAGAAATTAAGAGTAAATATATTTAATACAGGAGAAAATATATCAAGTGAAGACTTAATAAGAATATGGAATAGATTTTATAAAGTAGATACCTCAAGAAATAGAGAAAATGGAGGAACAGGAATCGGATTATCTCTTGTAAAAGCAATAATGACAAATACAAACAACAAATATGGAGTAGAAAATAAAGAAAACGGTGTAGAATTCTATTTTGAAGTAAATCTTGGAAACAATTAAAATACTAGAATTTATAAGAAATAAAAAAGGAAAATTATATAAATTAGCACTCTCTACTTGACAGTGCTAATTTTTGGTATTATAATATATATTGATGTAAACATAAAAATAATTATTAAAAACATAATAAAGATAGGAGTGATTATTTATGAATATTCAAAAATTTACACAAAAATCTTTAGAAGCAGTGCAAGAAGCACAAAACCTTGCAATAGAAAATAAAAATGCACAAATAGAAGAGGAGCATTTATTACTAGCATTACTTAAACAAGATAATAGTTTAATAAAAGAGCTATTAAAAAAGATAAATCAAAACGAAGATATAGAAACAGACATAACTAGTATAATCTCAAAAAAACCAAAAATTACAGGAGGTGCCAGACCAAAAGACCGGAATTTATGTATCACAAGATGTAGACATAGTTCTTGCAAATTCAGAAACAATTGCAAAAGATATGAAGGATGACTATGTATCAGTAGAGCATATAATGCTTGCAATATTTAATAACCAAAATAAAGAAATAAAAGAATTACTAAAAAAATATAACATTACAAAAAATGAATTTTTGAAGGTATTATCAAGTGTAAGAGGTAATACAAGAGTAACATCAGATAACCCAGAAGTAGCATATGATGCCTTGAAAAAATATGGTCAAGACTTAGTAGACTTAGCAAGAAGGCAGAAATTAGACCCAGTAATAGGAAGAGATGCAGAAATAAGAAATGTAATTAGAATATTATCAAGAAAAACAAAAAACAATCCATGCTTAATAGGAGAACCAGGAGTAGGAAAAACAGCAATTGCAGAAGGATTAGCGCTCAGAATAGTAAGAGGAGATGTACCAGAGGGACTAAAAGGTTGTACAATATTCTCGCTAGATATGGGATTATTGGTTGCTGGGGCAAAATATAGAGGAGAGTTTGAAGAAAGACTAAAAGCAGTATTACAAGAGATAAAGAAGAGTGAAGGAAAAATAATCTTATTTATAGACGAAATTCACACAATAGTTGGAGCAGGAAAAACTGAAGGGGCAATGGATGCAGGAAATCTTTTAAAGCCAATGCTTGCAAGAGGAGAACTACATTGCATAGGAGCAACAACCTTAAATGAATATAGACAGTATATAGAGAAAGACCAAGCATTAGAAAGACGTTTTCAACCAGTTTTAGTGGATGAACCAACAGTAGAAGACACAATATCAATTTTAAGAGGATTAAAGGAAAGATACGAAATATACCATGGTGTAAAAATATCAGATAATAGCCTTATTGCTGCTGCAACATTATCACATAGATATATATCAGATAGATTTTTACCAGATAAGGCAATAGATTTAATAGACGAGGCATGTAGTATGATAAAAACAGAAATGCAATCTATGCCAGCAGAAGTAGACGAAATATCAAGAAAAATAATGCAATTAGAAATAGAAGAAACAGCGCTATCAAAAGAAAAAGACGAGATATCAAAAAAGCGTTTAGAGGATATTCAAAAGGAAAAATCAGAATTAAAAACAAAATTTGACGTTATGAAGGCAAAGTGGGAAAACGAGAAGCAGGCAATAGGAAAAGTGCAAAAATTACGTGAAGATATAGAAAAAGTAACTTTAGATATAGAAAAAGCAGAAAGAAACTATGAACTAAATAAAGCAGCTGAATTAAAATATGGTAAATTGCCAGAACTGCAAAAAGAGTTAGAGATAGAGGAAAAGATATCAGAAAAAAGCAAAGAAGGTGGATTACTTAGAAATAAGGTTACTGAAGACGAAATAACAAAAATAATTTCTAAATGGACGGGAATACCAGTTAGCAAGCTCATGGAGGGAGAAAGAAAAAAACTGCTAAATTTAAAAGATATTCTTCATGAAAGAATAATAGGACAAGAGGAGGCAGTAATTAATGTTTCAGAAGCCATTATGAGATCAAGAGCAGGAATAGGAAATCCAAATCAGCCAATAGGTTCATTTTTATTTCTAGGTCCAACAGGAGTTGGAAAAACAGAACTCGCAAAAGCATTAGCAGAAAGCCTATTTGACGACGAGCACAACATAATAAGAATAGATATGTCAGAATACATGGAAAAATATTCTGTATCAAGGCTAATTGGAGCTCCTCCAGGATATGTAGGATATGAAGAAGGAGGGCAACTAACAGAAGCGGTTAGAGGAAAACCATATTCAGTAGTCTTATTTGACGAAATTGAAAAAGCACATCCAGATGTATTTAATATACTGCTGCAAGTATTAGATGACGGAAGAATAACAGATTCACAAGGAAGAACAGTAGACTTTAAAAATACGATAATAATTCTCACATCTAACTTAGGCTCAGACTTTATACTAGAAGGAATAAACAAAAATGGAGAAATATCAGACGAAGCTAAGGAAAAAGTAAATGATTTATTAAAACATACCTTTAGGCCAGAATTTTTAAATCGTTTAGATGAAATTATATTTTATAAGCCACTAAAAAAAGAAGAAGTTTCTAGAATATTAGATTTACTAATAAAAGACTTAGAAAAAAGATTAGAAGATAAAAATATAAAATTAGAACTAAGTCACAAAGCTAAAGAATATTTAATCAATAACGGATATGACCAAATCTATGGTGCAAGACCTTTAAAAAGATTTGTTAAGAAAAAATTAGAAACAATGCTGGCAGAGAAAATGTTAAAACAAGAAATAGCACCTAATAGCAAACTTTTGATAGAGTGTGAAAATAATGAACTATATTTTAAACGGAATTTAATGTGTTACTATGAAGAAATAGCTTCATAACTAATTTAATACATGAACTCCAGAACAGTCCAGAACTTATAGAACTGGACTGTTTTGGAATAGAGAATTTGTAACATACTAAATTCTTTATATGAGTAATTTTCTTACAGAAATTTTTTTACAAACTGAATACTAGCTTTCATGGAGTTAGGATGAGTCGAAAAGATTTGCGTAAAAGGTTTATCTTCGGGAATTTGACTGCTTTTAGGAACAATTACATCGCCATTAATTTCTTTTTCTTTATCAAACCACTTTAGAAAAAGCACTATTGGATTTAATGTAAACTTAGGACATACTGATACCACGATAATATAACAGTGCTGCTCTAAATAATCAAGACAAAGGTTTGTTAAAAACTTGGAATTTTCACATAAATCTTTATCAACATTGTGATCAGAAAATATATTATGAAAGAATATCTTTTCTAACCAATTCAGTCTACTTTCAAATACATGCTTGTTAATAATAGGAATCCCTTTCTTATTTAATGGAGCAGATACACTGACAATTGTGACTTTTCTTTTTAGCCATTTAGTGGCTTCGATAAAACAGCTACCGCATTTTGAATGACCATGGAGAATAATGTTTTCATATTGCTGCATACAAGTATCTATATAATTTGCTAACTCTTTTGCAGCTATTGATAGCCCCTCACATTCAAAGGTGTAAAATAATGATAATACAGTATAATTTCCATAGCCATTTCCACTTGATGGGAAGAATAAAGGATCTTTATGTATTACATTATCATAGTTATCGACAGACAGCGAATATCCACTTCCCATAATGATACATGTTTTGCAATCACGGTTTGTAGATGTCCTTACTCTTTGCAGAATAATATTTTCTGTCTTTAAAATTACATTCCGTAATTTCATAAGATTACTCCTTTCAAATTTATTAGCATAAAGCATTATCTTCAATAACAATTATAGCATGATTTATACTAATATTCAATATAAAAAAAGTGAACTTATAAATGGATACATAAAAAAATTTTAAATTTTTCATGAAAGTGTTGACATTTTAAATAGAAATATAGTATAATAATTCTTGCCAGTTTAAGAAATGCAGATGTGGCGGAACTGGCAGA
>JAAWCC010000066.1 GCA_022792975.1 Clostridia bacterium
AAATAGAAAAGAACATCCAGTAGATAAAAAAACAGATTGGTTTTACAAAAATAAAGACTTTGATAGACAATATGACGAACGAGCAGACAAAAATCAATATAAATTTTAAAGTTATGAATAGCTGAAAAAATTTTTATAATTTTAAATAAGCATTTAAAATTAAAGAAAGGATCAAAATATATTTAATTTATTAAATATATTTTGATGGTTATAAAATGAGAAATATTATACTAATCCATGGATATAATGGAATACCTAAAATATATGAATATTTTGAATATGAGCTTAAAAAGAAGGGTTATAATATAATAACACCAAATTTTCCAACTAAAACAGACATTACAATTAATTCATATTTTGAAGTTTTTGATAATTATAAAAACTATTTTACACAAGATTGCATTGTTATTGCTCATTCAATAGGAAACGAATTGTTTATTAAATATATATGTAAAAATAATTTGAAAATTGGAATATATATTAGTCTAGCAGCTTTTGGTAATCCTTTTGTGACTGAGGGAAGAGAAGATTTAAATAGTGTAATTGCACCCATTGTAATAAAGGAAGAAGAACAAATCAAATGTAAAGAATTAATTAAAAAATCATATTCTATATATAGCGATAATGATCATATTGTACCATTTAAAGATTTACAAGAATTTCCTAACTTAATAGGTTCAGAGCCAATTTTAATAAAAGGAATAGGACACATGGGAAAAAAGAGCGGATTAGAAAAATTACCAAAAGTAATAGATATTATTGATAAAACTTAAAATAAAAGAATTATACGGATTAGCAGATAGTTTAGAAGGTAGGTGAAGATAATGAATAATTCGATAAACATTAACTGGTATCCCGGTCATATGGCTAAAGCCAAAAGAGAAATTGCAGAAGATATGAGGTTAATAGATGTAGTAGCAGAAATACTTGATGCACGTATTCCCAAATCTAGTCAAAACCCAGATATACATGGAATTATTAAAAATAAGAAAAAAATAATACTTTTGAACAAATGTGATTTGGCAAGTGAAAATGAAACAAAAGGATGGCAGAAATATTTTAAAGAACAAGGAATACCATCAGTTTGTATAAATGCAAATGAGGGGAAAGGTATAAATCAAGTAATATCAGTAATAGAAGATGTAATGAAGGAAGAATTAGAATTAGAAAGACAAAGAGGGAGAATAAATAAAACAATAAGAGTTTTAGTGCTTCGGAATTCCAAATGTGCGGAAAGTCATCCTTTATCAATAAAATTTCAAAAAAGAATTCACTTAAAGTAGGAAATAAGCCAGGAGTAACCTTAAAAAAACAATGGATTAGGCTAAGTAAAAATATAGAGCTTTTAGATACTCCTGGTGTATTATGGCCAAAATTTGAAAGTCAAGAGGTGGGATTAAATCTTGCATTTACTGGTACTATAAAAGAAGAAATTATAGATAAAGAAGAGGTTGCATTTTATTTAGTTAAATATTTAATTAAAAATCATTTAGACAAGCTATTAGAAAAATATAAATTAGATAAAAATGAAATTGAAGCATTACTAAAATCAGATGAAAGTGAAGCTCAAAGTATTTTGCAGATTATAGAAATGATTGGCAAAACAAGAGGAGCATATATGCGGACGGAGGAAGAATAGACATGAAAAAAACGTCAAGTATTTTGCTTACTGATTTTAGAGAAGGAAGAATAGGACATATAACTTTAGAACTACCTTAAAACAAATTTTAGATTGGAGATATAATGGAAGAAAAAGACGTAAATGAAATGTCACCACTAACTTGGGCATATATAGGAGATGCGGTTTTTGAATTATTTATTAGAGAAAATTTAGTAAAAAATACTAAACTAAAACCTCACAAATTACATATAGAAAGTATAAAACATGTAAAAGCATCAGCTCAAGCAAAAACTTTAAGAGAAATTGAAGAAAATTTAACACAAGAAGAAAAAGAAATAGTAAGAAGATCAAGAAATGCAAAGAATCACCACTTACCAAAAAACACTGATGTAAGTGACTATATGCATTCTACTGCATTTGAAGGCTTAATAGGATATTTATATTTAAGTCGGAAAAGAAGAAAGACTAAAGGAAATATTAAACTTATCTAATCATGAAATGTAATGTATGCAAAAAAAGAAAGGAAGGCAATACATGTCAAAGAAACAAGACTATATCAGAAATTTTAGTATAATTGCACATATAGACCATGGAAAATCAACACTTGCAGATAGGTTAATTGAAATGACGGGAGTACTGTCAGAAAGAGAAATGGAGTCACAAGTGCTTGATAACATGGAATTAGAAAAGGAAAGAGGAATAACAATAAAATCTCAAGCGGTTAAAATGAAATATAAAGCAAAAGACCGGGAATGAGTATACTTTAAATTTAATCGACACCCCTCGGGCATGTAGACTTTAATTATGAGGTCTCAAGAAGCTTAGCCGCATGTGATGGAGCAATATTGGTGGTGGATGCATCACAAGGAGTAGAGGCACAAACTCTTGCAAATGTCTATTTGGCAATAGATAATGATTTAGAGATTTTGCCAGTGATTAATAAAGTAGACCTTCCAAATGCAAGACCAGAAGAGGTAAAAAAAGAGATAGAAGATATAATTGGCTTGGATGCATCAGATGCACCATGTATATCAGCAAAGTCAGGTCTAAATGTAGAAGCTGTTTTAGAGCAAATTGTACAAAAAATTCCAGCGCCAAAGGGAGAAGAAGCTTCTGAGACAAAATGCCTAATATTTGATTCATATTATGATAATTATAAAGGAGCAATAGCACATGTAAGGGTTGTAGACGGCAAGGTAAAAGTGCGGAGATGAGATACTACTTATGGCAGCAGGAAAAGTATTTACAGTTGTTGAGGTACGGAAGCTTTGAGCCAGGGACATATGTTCCATGTAAAGAAATAGTAGCTCGGAGAAGTTCGGATATATTGCTGCAAGCATAAAAAACTTATCAGATATTCATGTAGGTGATACTATAACACTAAATCAAAATCCAGCAAAAGAAAGATTACCTGGATATAAAAAAGTAAATCCAATGGTATATTGTGGACTATATCCAATGGATGGAAGCGATTATGAATTTTTGAAGGTTGCATTAGAAAAGTTAAAATTAAATGATGCAGCTTTAGAATATGAAGCAGAAACCTCAGCAGCGCTTGGCTTTGGATTTAGGTGTGGATTTTTAGGATTATTACATTTAGAGATAATTGAGGAAAGATTAGACAGGGAATTTGATTTAAGCCTTATTACTACTTCTCCATCAGTTATTTACAAAGTACACAAAACAAATGGAGAGGTAATTGAGTTATATAATCCAACAGATTTACCAGCACCTCAAGAAATATCATACATAGAAGAGCCAATAGTAAGTGCAGAGATACTAACCCCAAAAGAATTTGTTGGAGGTATAATGGAAATTTGCCAAAATAGACGTGGAGCATATATAGATATGAAATATTTAGATGCAAATAGAGTAACACTTTGCTATGAATTACCATTAAATGAAATAATATATGATTTCTTTGATATTTTAAAATCAAAAACTAAAGGATATGCTTCCTTTGATTATGAATTTAAAGAATATAGAAGATCTGAGCTAGTAAAACTTGATATTTTAGTAAATAATGAAACAGTTGACGCATTATCATTTATAGTGCATAAAGACAATAGTTATTCAAGAGGCAGGAGAATGGTCGAGAAGCTAAAAACTGCCATACCTAAGCAATTATTTGCCATACCACTTCAAGCAGCCTGTGGGGGCAAAATAATTGCAAGAGAGACTATTTCTGCAATGAGGAAGGATGTACTTGCAAAATGTTATGGTGGAGATATTTCAAGAAAGAAGAAGTTACTAGAAAAGCAGAAAAAGGGGAAAAAGAAAATGAGGCAAATTGGTAATGTAGAAATGCCACAAGAGGCTTTCCTTAGTGTACTTAAATTAGATGAAGAATAGGAGAAGAGTATGGAATTTAAAATAGATGGAGAAAAAGAAATTTTAGAATATGAAACAACTGAAGGGAAAAGAGTATATGTAAGAGGTCTTATGTATGTTATGGCTATGGCAATAAATGATATTTATCCTGAGGCGCGACTTACAATTAACTATCAATTAGATAATTCTATGTATTGCAATTTCGATA
>JAAWCC010000067.1 GCA_022792975.1 Clostridia bacterium
CTGTTTCTATTGTGATAGGAGTATTTATTTTTACTATTCCATCACTTTTCTTTTGGAGTACATTTTGCAGGATGTAAACCTCATATGTATATCCTGCTATTATTCCTCCTTCATTATCTTCTGCTGTTATGTTGATTTGTCCTGTTGACGTAATCCATCCATTTGCTCCAACTGCTCCAACTATCTCTGCTTTAGTTATGGTTGGTGAAATGTTATCAAAAAGCACATCTTCATTTGACTCTGGTGACGAATATTCTACTCCATCTGTTGTCCATGCATAGATTTCTGTTTGTCCTAAAGTGCTAATCTTGTATTTTTATAATTTATAATATATAATAACAAAAAGGGGGAATAAATATATGGCAACAACAAATGAGTATATAGAATATGTTTGCGAACAGATAAATGGGATTGGGGAAATAAGATATAAGAAAATGTTTGGAGAGTTTATGGTGTATGTTAATGATAAGCCAGTAATTGTGGTATGTGATAACATTTGCTTTGTGAAAAAATTAGAGTGTATTCAAGAAAAAATGCAGAATGCAGAAATTGGATATCCATATAATGGAGCAAAAGAGCATTATATATTAGATATTGATAATTCTAACTTTAGTAAATTTATTGTAGGTGAAATAGAGAAAGTAACTCCTATACCAAAACCAAAAAAGAAAAAATAAACACAAACATTATTTCGCAAAAAAGTATTGACATTTTGAAAATCACAATATATAATAGCAATATAAAATTTAGGGAGAAAAATATGAAGTTTATACACATAGCAGATGTGCATTTCGATACTCCTTTTACATTATTAGAAACTAGGAATTTAGCAGAAAATAGAAGACTAGAACAGAGAAATGCCTTCAAAAAAGTAATTGATTATATAAGAGAAAATTCAATTCCATATTTATTTATATGTGGAGACTTATTTGAAACGGAATATGTAAAAAGTAGTACTATTGAATATATAAACAAGCAATTTGAAACAATTCCAAATACAAAGATACTAATAATTCCAGGAAATCACGATCCATATATCAAAAATACATATTATACAACTTATACCTTTGCGAAGAATGTAAAAATATTTACCCAAGAATTAGATAAGGTAGAAGACGGAGATATAAATATATATGGATATGGATTTGATAACTTCTACATGAGAGCAGAAGGGAAGGAGGATTTAATTCAAAAGGACACAGAAAAAATAAATATTTTACTAACACATTGTGATTTAGACGGAGCAAAGAATAATGATGTTAGATATAATCCTATATCTAAAAAGAGATTAAAAGCTTTAGGGTTTAATTATGTGGCTTTAGGGCATATTCATAAAACAATCATAGAAGAGAACATAGCCTATTCGGGGTCATTAATTTCATTAGGCTTTGATGAACTGGGAAAACATGGAATGATATTAGGTGAAATAAATGAACATACAAAAGAGATTTCACTAGAATTAATTCCAGTTGATGAAAAGGAATTTGAGGAAATAGAATTAAATATAAGTGAGATATTTTCAAAAGAGGAGTTAATTGAAAATATAAATGAAATGTACTTTCCAGAGGATAAGTATATCAAGATAATTTTAATTCGGAAATAGAAGAATAGAGATAGAACCACTAAAAATTTTAAAATACATATCAAATCCAAATGTAATTAAAATAAAAGATAAAACAAAATTAGAAGTGGATTTAGAAATGTTAGCAAAACAAAATAGTCTAAAAGGTTTATTTGTTAAGAGCCTATTAGAGAAAAAGAAAAAAGAGCCAGAAAATGAAGAAAAAATAGAAAAAGCAATAGAAATAGGACTTTCGGCATTTTAAACTAAAAGGAGAAAAAGATGCTTATAAAAAAAGTACAAGTAAACAATTTTGGAAAATTAAAGGACAAAAATATAGAATTTAAGCCACGGAATTAATGTCATATATGGAGAAAATGAAAGTGGAAAAACAACACTTCTCGATTTTTTGACAAGTATTTTTTATGGTATAAATAAGAACAAAAATGGAAAAGAAATATCGAATTTTGATAAGTATATGCCATGGGATGAAGGAGAATTTTCAGGTAAAATCACTTATCAATTAGATAATGGAGATAATTTTGAAGTTTACAGAAATTTTGCAAAAAAAAATCCAAAGATATTTGATGAGGAAGCAAATGATATAAGCAAGGAATTTACAATAGATAAAGTAACAGGAAATAAATTTTTCTATGAGCAAACAAAGGTGGATGAAGAATTATTCAATATGTCAATGGTAATACATCAGCAGGAGGTAAAATTAGATTCAAAATCACAAAATACTTTAGTACAAAAGGCATCAAATATTATGTTGACAGGAGAAGATAGTGTATCATATCAAAAAGTGCTTCGGAAAATTAAATAAAAGGCAGACAGAAGAAATAGGTACTTTAAAGAGTCCAACTAAGCCATTATATATAGCAAAGCAAACAGTAGAAAAGTTAAAGGAAAAAAAAGAGGACTTAGAGAAGTTGCTTCCAGAGAAATTTGAACTTGAAAGTGAAATAAAAGAAAAACAAAAAGAAGCGTTAGAAGAAGATGAAAGATTGAAAATATTACAGGAATTAGATAATATAGAAAATACAATAAAATTAGAAAAAGAAAAAGTAAATATTCATATAAAATCAAAAAAGGAGTTAGAACAAAAAAAACAGGATATAGATAAAGAGACAAATGAAGTTAAAGAGGTAAGGGAGAAGCCAAAAAATCTAGGACTTGTATCTTTGCTTCCAATTGTATTTACAGGGATTGCCATAATATTATTTATATTAAAACAACCAATATTTGGAATTGTATCAGTTGGTTTTGTACTAATCTCAGCTATAATCATTATTCTAAAAAAAGCAAAAATAAATAAAGCCTTTGAACAGGAATTAGATGATATAAGAAAAAAAGAGCAAGATATAGAAAATAGAAAAACTCTAATAGAAAATGAGATAAAATCTAAAGAAGATATAATTAAAGAAGTTCAAAACTCAATATTGGAAAAAGAAAAGATGCAAATAGAAAATATTCTAGCTAAATATCCAAATGCGGATAAGAAAATACTTGAGGATTTTAACAATAGACCTAATGTTTTTGAAAAGCAAAAATACATAAATGACCTAAAATTGAGTATAACTCAAAAAGAATATGTAAAAATTCAAATAGCAGAAAAGTTAGAAGGATTAGTAGAGATTGAAGAAAAACTAAAAGCAAATGAAGAAATTCTACAAGATTTAGTAGAATACGAGCAAGCAATTAATTTGGCAAAAGAGGCTCTAGAAGAAGCGCATACGCAAATGAAAGAAAGTATAACACCAAAATTTACAGAAAATTTGTCAAATTCAATAGAGAGTATTACATCAGGCAGATATAAAAAAGTAAAAGTGAATGAAGAAAATGGGTTAATTTTAGAAACAGAAAATCGGAAACTATGTAACAGCAGGCTATTTGAGTCAGCGGTACTATTGATGCGTTATATTTATCGCTAAGAATATCGAGCATAAATGAACTAACACAAGAAAATATGCCAATAATCTTAGATGAGACTTTTGCTTATTTTGACGAAGAAAGATTGAAAAATGTACTAAAATTTTTAAGTAATAATTATAGTGATAAGCAGATAATTATATTTACTTGTACAAATAGAGAGAAGAATATACTAGAGAAAATACATCTAAATTATAATTTATATAAAATGTAGAGTTGCTTCTAATACTCAATATATTTGTACCAAGGGTAAATTATACATTTTGATAACAACAGAAATAAAAAGGAAGATAGATGTAAATTATATAAAAAGCCTTTCAAACTATACACAAAAAAGTAGA
>JAAWCC010000068.1 GCA_022792975.1 Clostridia bacterium
AAAACTACAAGAGGAATTACTAATGTTAAAGTTTCAGAGATTACAGCAACTGGTGAAGAACTCCCTTTTATAAATAGTGGAAGATATCAATATCATGTAGATAGAGGTCATTATTACGGGCTGTTTCAAAGTGGAAAGTTTGAAATTGCATGGGGAGTATCAATTCATGAAACTCAAACTAAAAAATATAAAATAAGTTATAATGTAGAAAACGCAGTTAAAACATATCAAGATTGCTCTGAATTTTACTGGCAGTTTATTGGAGATACAAATGGAGTACCAGCAAATAAGGTAACTGGTACAATAAAATTACCAAAGCCAATGGAAGATAAAGAAAACTTAAGAGTATGGGCACATGGACCTCTTAGTGGAAATATAGAGATTATTGATAATCAAACAGTAGGCTTCGAAGTGAAGAACTTAAATGCAAGTACAATGGTAGAGGTAAGAATTGTAAGTCTAGAGGGCACTTTTATATTAAATGAAAACAAGGTAGGTACAAATAAATTAGAGAATATTTTAGAAGAGGAGCAAAAGTGGGCTAATGCGGCAAATGCTAAAAGGAGAGCTAGAAATACTGTGCTTGCAATATTAGGGAGTATAACTTTAGCTATTGTAATATTTTTTATATTTAAGATAGTGAAATATATAAAAATATTATCGAATGTGAAAAAGGCAGAGCCAGAACAAAAATTAGATTATTTTAGGGATTTTCCTGACGAAAATGCGTCTCCAGCGGAAGCAGCATTTCTTTATTATTTTGATAGAATTAGTGCCTTTGATTCGAACATATCAAAAATAGTATCTGCAACAATTCTTAATCTTGCACTAAAGGGTGCAGTGTCATTTGAACAGGGCGAAAAAGACAATGTATATATAATAATAAACGAAAATATAAATATTAAGCCATTAAAAAAGGATGAAAACAGTATACTTGAATTATTAACGGAGGTAAGGTCTTACTTAATACGAAAAAATAATAAAGATATAGTAGAAAAAATATCAATGAAGGATATTGAAAAATATGCAAAAGTGCATGACAAAACATTTTTAGCTAAGGTTAATGGAATAAAAGCAAAAGCTGAAAAAGCACAAGAAGCAAATGGGAATTATGATAAAGCCTTGCTAGATGAAGCTAAAAAGTGGCATACGAAATATAGTTCATATCTTGTAGGAATGATGGTTTGCTTGTTTTCCTTCTATTTCATAGCACCAATAATAATAGCTATTCTATGTGCTATATGTGCAATTCTTTGCAATAAAATATATAAAAAAATGAGAAATTTAACACAAAAAGGTACAAATGAGCAAGAAAAATGGAGGGCACTAAAAAAATATATGGAGGATTTTTCTCTTCTCAATGAAAGAGAAGTTCCAGAACTGGTGCTTTGGGAAAAATATTTGGTATATGCAACGGCTTTTGGAATTGCAGATAAAGTTTTAGAGCAGTTGAAAGTTAGATATCCAGAGTTTAGGGATGAAAGCTTCATGATAAATAATGGATATACATATATGTATATGCTAAATAGAATAAATATGGATAGAATGCTGGTTTCAGGAATGTCGAAGGCATATAGTGCAGGTCAGATACAAAATGCAGGAGGCAGCTATTCAAGTGGATTTGGACGGCGGAGGAGGCTTCTCAGGTGGTCGGTGGTGGCCGGAGGAGGTCGGAGGCCGGAATGGGCGGAAGATAAATAATAATATATAAAAAGATGGATAAAATTATAATGCTTGATTTTATCCATCTTTTTATTATATAGATTTCCATATTGGTATTTATTAGGTTTAATTGCATATGATTTATAAGGAGGATATTAATGGACATTTTAAAAAGTACATTATTGGGATTATTTTTTGGAACTTTTGGCACAACTCTTCGGAGGAATAATCGGAATAAAGTTTAGAAATGTTTCAAATAAATTTTTGAGCTTCATTCTTTCGTTTGCATCAGGATTAATGATGTCAATTGTATGCTTCGACCTAATACCAGAGGCACTTAACATATCTGAATTTGGAGTAGTTATATCAGGAATAATTTTCGGGATAATTGTAATGGTAATATGTGATATTCTAGTACAAAATAAGCTAAAATCTAAACAAAGTAGCTTGCTAAAAACAGGAATTGCAGTAGGAATAGGGCTTGCACTACATAATCTTCCAGAAGGACTTAGTATTCGGTGCAGGCTTTGAAGCTTCAATAAAACTTCGGATATTCATTAGCAATAACCATATTAATACATGACATTCCAGAAGGAGTTAGCATGGCAGTTCCAATGAGAAATGGAGGAATGGGAGCAGTAAAAGTAATAATTTTAGTAATATTGTCAGGAGTAACAACAGGAATACGGAGCCTTCTTAGGAAGTGTTATAGGAAAGGTCTCAGAGGAAGTGATAGCTATATGCTTGGCTTTTGCGGCAGGTGCCATGTTATATATAGTAACGGGAGAGCTTACACCAGAAGCAAATAAATTGTACAAGGGTAGAATGACAGCAATAGGAAATGTCATAGGTTTTATAATTCGGAATAATTGCAGTAAGAATATAAAAATTTGATTATTCCACTTAGACATTTTTAGAAGAGAAAATTCTTCAAATATCAGGTATCCAATTAATTCTGCCCTATTGTAACATCAAAAGAGTAATAACTATTCTATCTAGAATTACGTTCATGGGTTGACATATATTCTGCATCATATTCTAAATCTTGCTTTGTAATTTCAATAAGTTCATTACGGTCTAAATTTGGATGCTTTTCTCTCATACTTTCAAATCGATTGGCAATTTCATTAGAACTAAATATATCATTAGTTTTTTGGACAAATTCATCGTCTGCTAAAATAATTTTTGCGGCTTCTTCTCCATGAATATGACCAGTATTAGACCTTCCATCAGCTTCCTCTAGAGAAAGCTTTCTTTCTCCATGACTTACATGATTTTCAATTTCATCCATTTTTTCAGAAACATTATATATACCATGTTTTTGACTAAATTCGTCACGCACTTTAGCAGAAACTGGATATGTTTCATTAGTTTCAAGGTCTTGAGAAAAGACATCCCTGTGAGAAGTTGGATCTGTTAAACCATAAGCAACTTTAGTTGTACCCATAGAGCCCTTCCTAACAGTAATAACAGCATTATCTATGTAAGAAGAATTAATTTTAAAAGACGATTGAACATTTTGTTTTTCAACCTTACCTGTTCTATCTACTTCATGAGCATTTTTATCTGAAGATTTTCCACCAACTTGTTCTAACATATCAGCGGGTATAATTTCTTCATCAGGAGTCCTAATAACACAGGAAAAACGAGTGGTTATATCATTTCCTTGTATTTTATCAGAATCAACTATCACTAATTTAGAACCAGCTGGTACATTTAGAATTTGAGCTAAAGTATATTTATTATCCACCTTATTATCCAAATCAACTTCTTGTTTTCCTTGGACACTATCTAAAACAGCATTATTATGCTCAAGCTTATCACTTTGAGTTAAATCTTGATTTTTGTTATCTAGAATTAATCCATAATCACCTTTTTCTTCAATGACTGCATTTAATTCAGCTTCGCTCATAGAGAGAATATCGCTTTTATCAATACCAAGAGCCCTTGAAACTCTTTCTAAATTTTCATTTACTTCTTTAAAAGAAATACCTTGCTCCTCCACGGTTTGGTCAATTTCACTTAAGAAGCTTAAATCTTCATATCTATAAGCAGCAGATGGCATAAGCTCACCATCTGAACCACGAACAGCAATTAAAGACTGATTTTCATCAAAATATTTAATAAAGGCTGCTCCATCAGGTTCAATATCAATCATTGCGATGATGTCTTTAGAAGCTTGAACTTGTCCAGCTTTACCAGTTTCTGATATAGAGACAGTTCCCATATATTTAACATCAATTGTATTATTATTACTCTTTTGTGCTGATAATTCAGCCATAATTTTATATAAATCTTTATCCATAAATCCTCCATAAATATATAAGAAATTTTTTCAATTAAATTATAGCATAAAACTAAACATATGTAAATAAAAGATAAAATTTGTTTTGTTCGCTAGAATAAAATTGGAATATATTATATAATACAAAAAACGGAGGAGGAAGCATGAATATTATAGAAATAATTGCTAAAAAAAGAGATGGTATAAGACTTAACAAAGAAGAAATAGATTTTTTTATAGAAGGATATACAAAAGGAGAAATTGCAGATTACCAAGCAGCGGCTTTGGTTATGGCTATATATATAAAGGGTATGGAGGTAGAAGAAATAAAGGATTTAAGCTTAGCTATGGCAAATTCAGGTGATAGATTAGATTTAAGTGATATATCTAATATAATCGTTGATAAACATTCAAGTCGGACGGAGTTGGAGATAAAATTACACTTATTGTAATGCCAATTATTGCTAGCCTTGGAGTGAAGGTTGCAAAAATGTCTGGTAGGGGGCTTGGAATTACTGGAG
>JAAWCC010000069.1 GCA_022792975.1 Clostridia bacterium
CTTTATCTAGTTTTATTCCAATTACACCTTGTGATACTCTTCCCATTGGTCTTACATCTTTTTCGTCAAATGTTATACATTGTCCTCCGTTTTGTTACCATTACAACATTATCTTCTCCATCTGTAAGCTTTACTGAAATTAATTCGTCGTCTTCTTTTAGTGCAATTCCTTGTAAACCTGTTCTTCTTGAAGAATCATACTCAGACAAAGGTGTTTTCTTTATTATACCATTTTTTGTTGCCATTAAAAGATATTTACCTTCTGCGATATTTTGAATTGGTATAATTGCTGAAATTTTCTCTCCTCCATCTAGACTAAGTAAATTAACTATTGCCGTTCCTTTTGCTGTTCTTCCGTGCCTCTGGTATTTCATATCCTCTTAGCTTGTATAATTTTCCTTTATTACTAAAGAACATTATTGTATCATGAGTTGAAGCTGTAAAAATTTCCTTTACGAAGTCTTCCTCTCTCGTTGTCATTCCAGTTATTCCTTTTCCACCTCTTTTTTGGCTTTTATATGTATCTATCGGTAATCTTTTTATATATCCAAAATGTGATAATGTAATAACTGTTTCTTCTTCCTTTACTAAATCCTCTTCGTCAAATTCTCCAGCACTTGCAATTATTTTTGTTTTTCTTTCATCACCATATTTTTCTTTTAACTCACATAATTCTTCTTTTATTATGTCATATACTAATCTTTCACTTGCAAGTATTGCTTTTAAATGTTCGATTAATTTCATTATTTCATTGTATTCTTCTTCGATTTTTTCTCTTTGCAAGCCTGATAAGGTCTTCAATCTCATATCCAAAATTGCTTGAGCTTGAATGTCTGACAAACCAAATCTTTCCATCAGTCTTTCCTTAGGATCGTCATATGAACTTCTGATTATTTTTATTACTTCATCAATGTTGTCTATTGCAATTTTTAAACCTTCTAATATATGAGCTCTTGCTTCTGCTTTTTCTAATTCAAATTTTGTTCTACGAACTACAACCTCTTTTCTATGATCTATGAAGCATTCTAGGCATTGTTTTAATGTTAAAATTCTTGGCACACCTTTTACTAATGCAAGAGTTATAACTCCAAATGTTTCTTGCATTTGTGTAAATTTATATAATCTATTTAATATAACTTGTGCATTTGCTTCCCTTTTTAGTTCTATAACTAATCTCACATTTGCCTTTCTATCTGATTCGTCTCTTATTGCTGAAATTCCTTCTATTTTTTTATCTCTTGCTAATTCATCTATTGTCTTATGCAATCTCGCTTTATTTACTTGATATGGAAGTGATGTTATTATTATTCTTTGCCTATTTCCAGCCATCTCTTCTATTTCAGCTTCTGCTCTCATTATGATTTTTCCTCTACCTGTTGTGTATGCATCTTTTATCCCTTCTCTTCCAAGTATTGTTGCTCCTGTTGGAAAATCAGGTCCTTTTATTATTTTCATTAAATCTTCATTTGTTACTTCATCCTCGTCAATTATTTTTATTATCCCATCAACAATTTCATTTAAATTATGTGGTGGAATATTAGTTGCCATTCCGACAGCAATTCCTGAAGAACCATTAAGTAACAGTGCTGGTAATCTTGCTGGTAATACTTCTGGCTCTTGTAATCTATCATCATAGTTTGGTACAAAGTTTACTGTATTTTTTTCTATATCACTTAGCATATAATTTGCAATCTTAGCCATTCTTGCTTCAGTGTACCTCATAGCTGCTGGTGGATCTCCATCTATAGAACCAAAGTTTCCATGTCCATCTATTAATGGGTATCTTAAAGTAAAAGTTTGAGCCATTCTTACCATTGCATCATATACTGCTGCATCTCCATGTGGATGGTATCTACCCAAAACAGAGCCTACTGTATTTGCACATTTTCTATATGGCTTGTCTGATGTAATCCCGTCTTCATGCATTGAATATAGTATTCTTCTGTGCACTGGTTTCAAACCATCTCTTACATCTGGCAAAGCACGTGCAACAATAACGCTCATGGCATAGTCTATGTATGCAGTTTTCATTTCTTTTTCTAGGTCTCTTTCAATTATTGTTTCTCCTGGTCTATCCATTTTTTCACGTTCCTTCCTATTTTATCCTACGGATATTATACTAAAACGGCATTTTTTTTGCAAGAGTTTACTTTACATAATCAAAAGAAAATATTAAAATACTCTTCTATAAAATTTGTGCAAGTTTTAATTCTTCTTCTGTTATATTTTCAAGTGAATTTCCTTTACTTTTTATTAGCGTTTGTACATTTTCTATACTTCTTGCCTCTTTTAAGGTACTTTCGAGTGGTATTAATGTATCTAATTTCCTTGTAATTTTAGTATACTCTCTTTTCATCCCTGATAAATCTTTTTTTTCTAAACAGTCATTCCAATTTTCAATATACTTTCCTACTTTTTCAACTCCATCTACTTGCTTCATGAAATCCTCTTCTATTTTGCTAGATATACAATCTTTAACCACATTTTTACTTTTCTTTATTACTTTAGCTGTTGATGATTTTATTAAATTATTATCTTGTGCTGATTTTACAGCTGTATCTACCATTTTCGAAGCTGTATCTATTATTCCTCCTGATTTTACAGCTGTATATGCTTGTGAAACTGTATCAAACTTCCCTGTAAAAATTCCTGTTATGCTTTTTCCTATATTAGCTGCTGCACTTATTGCTGCCTTTATTCCCTCTTTAAATCCATCATTAAGTATCACATTTTTTATTCCAATTATTTCATCTTCAATTGCATTTGGAAGTATTGCTCTTAAAGCAATATCTACTCCTGTATTTATTACTTTCCCTAAAGTCCCTTCCAAAAATTTATTTTGCTTTTCCCCTATACTGGCAATTATTCCAGCTTGTATAGTATTATTTAAATCGTTTTTTACTTCTCGACTTTCTTCTATTTTATTCTTTTCTAACTCCATTTTAAACC
>JAAWCC010000070.1 GCA_022792975.1 Clostridia bacterium
AATGAAAACACAACAATAATAGCACATAGTATTGCACCAGTATTTGTTAGCAAATTTTTAGTAGAGAATAAAGTGCAAGTAAGAAAACTAATATTTGTGTGTGGATTTAATAATTATTTAGGAATAAATAAAGAATATGATGCAGTTAATAAAACAATGTATTTTGATAATTTAGAAGATGTAAAGAAATATGCAAATGAAATTACTTGTTTTTATTCAGATAATGATCCATATGTAAAATATGAAGTAGAAAAGGAATTTGCAGACAAAATTGCAACAGAGCAAGTTTTAATACCAAATGCAGGACACATCAATAGCGAAAGTGGATATGACACATTTGAAGATATAGTAAATTATATTTAATATAGAGTTATAGGATTGAAAATGATTAATAAATTATTAATATGTAAATAAAAGAGTTATGGAGGTAAAGGATGAAATTATATTTGTCGTCATATAAACTTGGAAATAAAAAAGAAGAGCTAAAGAAATGGATAAAAGAGCATAATAATAAAATATGCCTAATACCTAATTCAAGAGACATTTATCCTGAAAGTGAAAGAAAAACATTAGGTATTCAAGCAGATGTTCAAGAACTAACTGATTTAGGATTTAATGTTACAGTAATATCATTAAAAGACTATTTTGATAGAAAAGGACAATTAATTGAAAGATTACAAGAATTTAATGCTTTTTATGTTATAGGTGGAAATACATTTGTATTGAGACAAGCAATGTATTTAAGTGGATTTGATGAATATTTAAAAACAATAAAAGATAATAAAAATTATTTGTATGCAGGATATAGTGCAGGAATATGTGTATTGGCAAAAGATTTACACGGATTGGATATTTGTGATATCCCTACAATTAATCCATATGAAATAGATACAATATGGAATGGATTAGGATATTTTGATTATATATTTCTTCCACATTATAAATCTGACCATAAGGAAACAAAATTAATCGATGCTTCAGTAGAATATTGCAATAATAACAATATTAAATATAAAACCCTCAGGGATGGTGATGTAATTATAGGAGATACAGGTGAAGAGATAGGAAGTTAGAAATAAGAAAAAAACTTAATTTCAGCTCTTAGAAGCTGGAATTAAGTTTTTTTACTAATTCAGTAGAATTAATTCGAATTTGTGCCAATAATATCTGAGAATTCATTGTGAATTTTTCTATTAGTTCCTAATATAACTTGCTTCTCAATTTTCAGAAAGTCTAATGGAGTATTTTTTTCAGCACTAACTTTTCCACCAGCCTCTTCTATTAATAAAGAACCAACACATATATCCCATAAATAGCAATATAATTCCATGTGAGCTTCTGTCTTGCCAGCAGCAACATAACAAAGAGAAATTACAGTAGAAAATATTTTTTCAACGTTTTGCATTTGCTCCATTGCATTTTTATGAATTTCTGAAAACCATGTAGTCATTTCTGGGAAGCGATTATTAAAGCCAATTGTTGTTAAGCTTTTATCTAGTTCTGAAACCGCTGAAACTTGAAGCCTTTTACCATTGCAATATGAACCTTTTCCTTGTTCACATACAAAGAGTTCATTTGTAGTGGGAATAAAAATAGCTCCACCTGCGGGTTTATTATTTTTCATATATCCAATACTAACACAATAAAATGGAATTCCTCTAGAGAAATTTAGTGTTCCATCAAGTGGGTCTATAACCCAAGTGTATTCTGTACTACCAGTTTGACAATTTCCACCTTCTTCTGCGATAATTGAATCATTATCAAAATACTCTTTAATTCCTTTTATAATTATTTCTTCGCTTGTAGTATCTGCAATTGTTAATACATCTTTTATACCTTTTTCTTTTATATGCATATCACCATTTCGTGATATTTGCAAAATTGCTTCCCCAGATTTTTTTGCTAGGTCAATAGCTAATTTTGTTCTATTGCTAAAGCTAACATTTTCCATATAGATACCTCCCAAATCTGTTTAATATATTTCATTATAACACCACTTTTTTTTAGTAAATAAAATTTAAAAGATTATAAACATAAAACTGCTAAAAATTTAATTTATTAGCTAAAAGCATAACATTCTAAAACATTATATATGCAAAAGTGTAGGTATTTTGATTGAAAACTATAAATTGTGTCAAAATGCCCCGTCCCCACTGACACAGAAAATTTTCACAATTGCCAAGCTTGTTAAATAAAATAGATTAATTAGAATTAATAAACAGGAGGTATTTATGAAGCTTGGATTGTCACTTGCTGGTGGTGGGGTGAAGGGTGCAGCTCATATTGGAGTGCTTAAGGCTTTTGAAGAGAGAAATATCAAAATTGATTATATTTCAGGGACCTCGTCAGGGAGTATAGTAAGTACTTTATATGCAGTAGGGTATAAAGCGGATGAAATATATGAAATTTTTAAGAAATATTGTGGTCAAATAAATTATATTAGTATTTCAAATATATTTAAGCTTATAGCTCGGATTGATTTTTCGTAGGAAAATTTTAATACAAGGTTTAAATAATGGAGAAAAACTAGAAAAGCTTATGAGGAAGCTTTGTATTGCTAAAGGTGTAGATAATATAAAACAAATAAGAATACCACTTATTATTCCAAGTGTTGATTTACATAATGGAAAGGTATATATTTTTTCGTCAAGACAGATGAAAAGTGAGCATTTAAAACAAATGAGAAATACTTATGATGATGTTACTCAATATGTACATGATGTGGATATTGCAACAGCTGTAAGAGCGAGTTGTAGTTTTCCAGGTGTGTTTAGTCCTTGCAGATATGCAAATACTGAACTAATAGATGGAGGTATAAGGGAGAATGTTCCGTGGAAAGAGACAAAGCTTATAGGTGCAGATAAAGTAATAAGTGTAGTATTTAAGGAGGAATTGAAGCAAGATGATTACATAAATATTATAGAAGCAATAGAGAAGTCAATCGGAATACTTTCTCATGAATTATCAAATTATAAATTAGAAGGAGCGGATAATCTTATAGAAATAAAGACTAAACATATATCTCTTTTAGATACAAATAAAATTGATTATTTATATAGATTGGGATATAAAATAGCAAATGAAAAGTTGAGAAAAATCTTATAAATACCTAAGAAATTTCTATTTCTTTATTATTCAAATAGCTTAAAATGCCACTATTTGCTTCAAAGTTAAAAATAATTTTAAAGGCACATAAATCTTGTACTTTTTCACCAAATGCTTTGTTTATCTTATTTATTCCGTATTTACCGGTCACCTATTATAGGATGACCTATATAAGATAAATGGGCACGAATTTGATGGGTGCGACCGAGTATGCAGTATTACTTCTAAAATACTGTAATTTTCAGCAGTATTTTCAGATATTACTGTGTACTCAGTTATTATTTCCTTGTAGCCTTTTTCAGGATCTTGTCTAATATATACCATAGATTTTTTAGTATCTTTAAATAAATATGCTTTTAAAATAGCATGTTTTTTAGCGAAGGTACCTAAGACTTTACATTTATAAAACTTTTTTATTTCGTGTGTTTTAAACTTCTCAAGCAAAATTTCAAGGGAAGCAGAGTTTTTAGCAAAAAGTACTAAGCCAGAAGTGTTTCTATCTAATCTATGGCAGGGCATAATAGATTTACTAGAATATTTATCTTGTAAAATAGAAGTTAAAGAGACTTGACTGCTATTTACTTCAATTCCTTTAGGTTTATTTACAACTAAGATATTTTCATCCTCATAAATACAACGAATATCAAAATAAGCAGAAAAAAGAAAGCTATCAATTATATATAGAGTAATTTTGTCTCCCTCATGAATTACAGTATTTTCTGATACTCTTACATCATTTATCCTAATATCCCTTTTCCTAAGAGCTTTGTAGAAGGTGCTAGAATTTGCAAAAGGAAATTCTGCTTCAAGAAAGGGTATTAATTTATTATTATCAAATTTTTTACTTACAATTACAGTTCTCATATAAGTATTATACAAAAATTTGTGAAAAAGTGCAAGTTTACCTTGATTAAAAAAAAGAAATCATATATAATTATAATATAATATATTTGGGAGGGAATAATTAACCTATGAATATTAAGAATAACAAAGGAATTACGCTAGTTACTCTAGTAATCACAGTAATAGTTCTTGCAATAATTGCATATGCAAGTGTGTCTATTGGTGTAAACTTAATAAATACTGGAAAGTTTACAAATGTAGAGACCTTTATGATGTTAATCAAAAGCAGCTGTGAGACTAGGCTAAATGCAGTTGAAATTGGAGATATGGAGGAAAGTGAATTATACGGAATAAAACAGACAGAGGGAGACTTTGCAAACTTTTATAAGCTTACACAACAAGATTTAAATGATATGGGAGTAAAAGAGGCAAAGGCAAAAGACCGGTTACTATGTAAATTATGATGACCCAAATGGAATAGAAGTAGTATATGAAAAGGGTGTAGAAAATTCAGGAGAAATATATCACAAATTATCTGATATGATAAGTGCAGGAGATTAATATAATAAATGACAGAAAAAGAAGAAAATAGATTAATAAAATTAAAAGAAATAGATATGCGGATTGTATGAGCAGGGTTTAAAAAATATATGTGGAATAGATGAAGCAGGAAGAGGGCCACTAGCGGGTCCTGTTGTTGTTGCAAGTGCAATAATGCCAAGAGACTCAATGATAGAGGGAGTTAATGACTCAAAAAAAGTTTCAGAAAAAAAAAGAGAAAGAGTTTTTGAAGAGATTATAAAAAATGCTGTAAGCTATGGTGTGCGGTATTATAGACGAGGGTATCATAGATGAAATAAATATCTTACAAGCAACAAAATTAGGGCTTACAACTTCGATAAAGGAACTTGAAATAAAACCAGATATTATAGTAGTAGATGCTCTAAAGGGAATAGATACATGTCGGAATTCCATATAAATCTATAATAAAAGGAGATGCACTTTGCTATTCAATTGCAGCTGCATCAATAATTGCAAAAGTTACAAGGGATAGAATAATGCTTAAATATGATAAAATATATCCAGAGTATGGATTTGCAAAGCACAAAGGTTATGGAACTCGGTGAGCATATTCAGGCAATTAAAAAATATGGACTTTGTCCAATACATAGAAGAAGTTTTACAAAGAAGTTTGTTTAAAAATAATATTAACATATTCTTTATATAAAGTTTTTATATCTAAATTTTCCTGAGATTTAATTTTATGTAATAAAATAGCATAGGTTGTTCCAAAAAGACCACTTGCAAGGGTTGAGGGAGAACCTATATTTTGTATGTTTCCTTCACCGATTTTGTATACTTTCAGTTATAATACTTTCAAGCATATCAATATATTCAAATACAAATTTCCTGCAGGTTAAATTTCTAGAATCGTTTCCTAAAACTTCACTTAAAACAATGGTCATGAAATCTTGATACTTGACCATAACTTTAATTTGTATAAGTAAAATTGCTTTTAATTTATCTCTTAAATTATCGCAGTTTGCAACTTTAATTGTCATACTATTTTGCAAAAGCTTCATTCCTTCTTCGATAAGGAAGGTGAAAATTTCCTCCTTGCTAGAAAAATGATAATAAAGAGTACCTTTCGCAACTCCTACAACAGAAGTGATTTCCTCGATACTTGTTGCATCATACCCTTTAGTTGCAAATAAATTCATAGATGTTTCAAATATTTTTCGTTTAGTTCTATTCATAGAACCCCTCCATTTCTATTCATAATTATATATGGAAAAAAAACTTAGCGCAAGTATATTTTAGAAAATATTATAATATGTCAAGATTTTACATGAAATTTAGCAATAAATAAGACAATAAATCTAATTAGAAGGGAAATAATCTAAAATAAAAGATTATTTCTTTTTTTCGCATCCAAAGTTTGACAAGATTTTAACGAAAGACGAACTATAATTTATATAAGGCTTTTTTAGGAGGTGATGCTTTAGAATAATGACTATATATTTGGATGTAGTCTTCTTAGAGAATATATGTATGAATGGAATTATACTTTATGCAACTGGTATTGTGACTAAAACAAAATGTAAACTTTTTAGGGTGTTATTATCAAGTATATGTGGAGCGCTTTATGCTATTCGGTACATATTTAACAAATAGCTATATTTATCTAAATCTAGCTTCAAAACTCATATTATCAATTGTAATGATATATATAGCGTTTTATCCTAAAAACTTAAAAATGCTATTTAAGTATATGACAATATTCTATTTAGCATCGTTTGTATTTGGAGGTTGTGCTTTTTTCCTGCTTTATTACATAAAGCCACAAGAGATACTGTACAAAAATGGCTTTTTAACAGGTACTTATCCTATAAAAGTAGCTTTTTTAGGAGCAATAGTAGGGCTTGCAATCTTGAGTATTGCATTTAAGATAATCAAAACAAGATTAAGTAAAAATGATATGTTCTGTGAAGTGGTAATAGAATATAGAGAAAGAAGCGTAAATACTAGATTAATGATAGATACAGGGAATTTATTAAAGGACCCACTGACAAAAACGCCAGTTATAGTTGTAGAAAAAGACAGATTAAAGGAAATACTAGATAATGAGGTATTAGATGGATTAGAAGAAATCATATATGGAGGTAATGAAAAGCTGATAGACAAAATAGGGGAGGACTATATTTCAAGATTTAGACTTATACCATTTTCATCACTTCGGAAAGCAAAATGGTATGCTAATTGGGTTCAAACCAGATAAAATTACAATAAAATTTGATGGTATGGAAAAAGAAAAACATAATGTAATTATTCGGAATATATAATAAGCCAGTTTCGAAAAATGGAAGTTATTCTGGATTGGTTGGACTTGAACTTTTAGACGAAGGGAGTGAAAAAGAACTTGAACTTAATTCAAATTTTAAATAACCTGTATTTGAAGTACCTAAAAAGAGAAAATACAGATAATGAAAGCATATTTTATATTGCAGGTAGTCAAACACTTCCACCACCATTAGAGCCTAAAGAGGAGGAGGAAGTATTAAAAAGATTAGCAAATAAAGACATGGAGGCTAGACAAACTTTAGTAGAAAGAAACCTAAGATTAGTGGTATATATTGCTAAAAAGTTTGAAAATACAGGAATAGGAATTGAGGATCTGATTTCGATTGGTACGATTGGGCTTATGAAGGCTATTAATACTTTTAATACAGATAAAAAGATTAAACTTGCAACTTATGCATCTAGATGTATTGAAAATGAAATTTTGATGTACTTAAGAAGAAGTAACAAAATTAAAGGAGAAATCTCAATTGATGAGCCACTAAATCAAGATGGAGACGGAAACGAGCTGCTTTTATCAGATATATTACGGAACAGAAGGTGATGTAACATCAAGAGGTATAGAGGATGAAGTAGACAAAAGCTTACTTAAAGCATCAATGGAGAAGCTAAACCCAAGAGAGAAGGATATAATGGAGCTAAGGTTTGGCTTTAGAACAGGCGGGGACGAAAAAACTCAAAAAGAAGTGGCCGATATGCTTCGGAATATCACAAAGCTACATATCAAGGTTAGAAAAAAAGATAATAAGCAAGATGAAAAAAGAGATTATGAGCAAAACAGGCTAGTAAAAAATTCTCAATGTTAGATATAGGATAACATTGAGAATTTTTTATTATTTTTATAATGAATTAATCAAGAGTTGTAGAGGTTCTTCCGTGTACCAACTACATTTTCCTGAAGAGAACGCCAAGTGTTACAGCCTATAATTCCATCAGCTGAAAGCCCACGACTTGCTTGATATCTTTTTACTGCATTTTCAGTGTTAGCACCAAAAATCCCATCTAATCCACCAGTAGAAAAACCTAAGGTATTTAAATCATCTTGTGCGATTAAGGTATACATTCCGCACACTACCTCTTTTTACTTGAGGAAATCCACCGACTTGCACATGCTGATTTTAAGGCACGTTTATCAAAATGTACCCATGTCGGAGTTAAAGATGAAGGCTCAACATATGACCAAACACCAGAGCTTTTAGCACTGTTTCTGAGAGCAGTTCTTTTACTATTTGAGAAGGTTTGACCGAACATCAAAGGCAACTCCTGCATAATGCTGTGATTGGAAACCGTGTCCTCCTTCCCAAGGCCTTTTAAAGGCAAATCCAACGGGGATAGGCTGACCGAAAATATATCTTTGAGTGTTCCAAGACTGCATTGTACGTTTGCTGGTCCATAGAGTAGGGCTTTTACTAGAACCCCTAAATTCACCAACAGTTAAAGTCCTGCCGAGAATTATAAGGCATAGCTTCATTTTCGCCTCTATAATATGTTTCCATACGATTGTTATCATTATTATAAACTAAAATTTTTGCCATGTTTTTATCATCCTTTCATAGTTATAATATGAAAGGAATAGAGTTAAAGTGAAGACAATAATTTTTAGATAAAGAGATGCAAGACTCCTGTTTTTTTCAGGAGCCTTGTAGTGTAATTGGAAGATACTAGTCAACAATTATTTTCAGCATTTTTGCTATAAGCTAGGGAGCTGGGTCCCAACTACCAAAGCCAAAGAAAATAAAGAAAGTCAAAGTAGGCAAAATAAGATATGCAACACTGAATACAATATTAGAGAAGCTTAACAGGATTTAGAAAATTAAAAGTAAAAGGGTTATTAAGAAATAAAAGCTTCAATGAAATGAGAATCATTGGAAATAGTTCAATAAAAGCATTAATTAGGTTTTAAAATGTTGAAAATTTGCATATTAATGTTAATATATAAATATAAAAAATGTTTAAAATCTAATAAAATCATAAGTAGATGTCTAAAAATATTGAAATCTAGGGAGTTCCCAAGCGAAAAAACTCATACAATAGTTTTAGTTGATATTTATGTCAATTTATGGTATAATAAAATTAGCAAATCTCAAGAGATAAATTTTTGAAATGGGGTAAACATTATGAACAAGGCAATTAAGAAAAATGTCAATTATCTGTGCAAGCTGGTTGGACACAAGGTCATTCGGACAAAGCCAACGGCAGTGGGAGGAGATTTTTCGTACACTAGTGAACCTTTAATCTTGAAGGGGTTTACAAAGGAAGGAAGAATAATTTGCCAATATGCAGAAGAAACCTTTGGAACAAGGTTTTTTGGCTCAAAAGAGCGGATTCTTCCACTAGGTTTCACAGACCGCAACTGGAAACTTTATAGTAGAATATTAAAAGTAGCGGACAGTGAACTGAGCAAATGGAAGGGCAAAAAAATCCTTAGGACAAAGCCGACCGCGCGGACTCAAAGCAGATCATTCATGGATAAACCAGCCAAGTTGATTGCGGCATCCAAGTATCACATGATTGTGGAATTTACACGTCCCGATTTACAAGGAGTACAATGCATACTTAACTGTGATTACACAAATCCAAAGGAGTGGAAATTGGCGGAATAATCCACAGTAAGCATCCTAAGCAATAGGACGGGATTTTCCCGTCCTATTGTGTTTTACACATATGTTTATAAACAAATACAAAATTATAATAGTAATTTGCTTTTATTTATAGTACAATAGTATATATTATATAAAAAATGAGTAGTTCTTTATAATATAATAGAAAGGTGCTACTGTATTGCATAATGCTGAGATTGAAGACCATGTCCACTTTCCGAAGGTCTTTTAAAAGTAAATCCAACAGTGATAGGCTGACCGAAAATATATCTCCTGAGTATTCCAAGCTTGCATAGCACGTTTGCTAGCCCATAGAGTAGGGCTTTTACTAGAATCTCTAAATTCTCTAACAGTTAAAGTTCTGCAAAGAGTTATAAGGCATAATAAGTAAATATACATTGATAATAGAAAACAAATCCTTCAAAAATTTAAATTTGCACATTCAAAATACTTAAAGCTATTATAAGGTTTATATGTCTAAAGAAACGAAATATGAATAATAGTTGTCGACTGCCAGAGTTGATAACTAGAAGGTGAATGATATTTAACGTTTAACAATAACGGAATAAAATAAATTA
The DNA here is from genome assembly GCA_022792975.1 of Clostridia bacterium. The sequence goes on from JAAWCC010000070.1 coordinate 9,986, forward strand.
ATAGTTACTTAAATAAAGTTATTGAAATATAAAATAAAGTATGCTATAATAATTTATGTAAACAATAAGTGGGATTAAATGCGCTTTATCTTGCATTTGCAGGCTGAATATAGACAATATTTCATAAAATAAATTTTTGAAGATGGAGGAAGCATTATGGGAGCAATAGGAGGATACATAGCATGGCTGTGTAACCACAAGGCAATTTCTTATGTTGATCTTAAAAAAATGACTGGACTTTCTCAGACAACAATCAATAGAATAGTTCATAACCGGGATAGAGCGAAAATTAGCACTTTGAAGAAAATTGCAGAAGCTCTTGGACTTACTTTGCAGGAATTATTAAATGGGGATTATCAAGTAGTATCAGAAAAATCAGCTGGTGATGCTATGGATAAGCGAGGAGATATGGAAACAAGATTAAGCGAAAACTTAAAAGCTTTACGCATCAGAAGACATATATCAAAAAAAGAATTGGCAGAAAGAGCAGGAGTTAATTTAATAACTATTTTGAGATTGGAGAGAAACACTACTATACCGAGAAATACTACTGTAAGGAGATTGGCAGAAGCCCTAGGAGTGACAGCAGAGGAGCTAAAGTTTGGTCAATTTGTTAAGGAGGACATATTAAAGACATACCGAGCCCAGTTAAAAAATGTGACATCGAGCATTAATAAGCTTTGTGAGATGCAAGAAATGACATATGAGGAGTTAGCGAGAAGAGCAAATCTAGACAAAAAAACTATATATAATGTGATAACAGGAAAACATACACCAAGGATATGTACATTAAAAAAGTTAGCAGAGGTTTTCAATGTGTCAATTGAGCAATTATTGGGTGAGATATAAAACAATCAAGCAATAAACTATTGTTACCAAAATGGGAAAAAGGAGGTACTTTTTCTAAAAACAATTGAAGAAGGGGTTAATTATAAGATTGACTCCTTTTTCAATTATTAAATTAGGAATTAATACCAGTATAAAAAGCCAAAAGTTATAATAAATTTTATGGTATAATATAAAGTAATAAGTAATAAGATTAGAATACAGAAAAAGCAAAAATATGTCTTGAAAAAGCATAAAAATAATGTTATACTATTTATGTAGTATTTAAGGAGGCAAAATATTTTATGAGTAAAGTAATGTGGAAACCGGGAACATTTATATACCCAATTCCAGCAGTAATGGTGACTTGTGGAGATATGGAAAATTCAAATATTATTACAATTGCATGGACAGGAATAACATGTTCAACTCCAGCAAAAGTGTATATTTCTGTAAGACCAGAAAGATACTCATATGAGGTCATAAAAGAAACAAAAGAATTTGTCATAAACCTAACTACAAAAGACTTAACATATGCAACTGATTGGTGCCGGAGTGAAATCTGGAAGGGATGTAGATAAATTCAAAGAGATGCATTTAACTAAAGAAAAGGCAAATTTTGTTAAATGTCCAATGATTAAAGAGAGTCCTGTTTCAATAGAATGCAGAGTGGAGGAAATAAAAGAGCTTGGGGGGCATCATATGTTTTTAGCAGAGGTTCTAGCAATAAATGCAGATGATAAGTATATTGACGAAAACGGTGCTTTTGACATATCAAAATGTGATTTGGTAGCATATGCAAATGGTGGATACTACACACTAGATGAAAAAATAGGCAAATTTGGATTTTCAGTACAAAAAAAGAAAAACAAATAAATAATGAGCTAAGGGTTATGTAAATAATTCTTAGTTTTATATATTTCAAAATTAAAATGGAGGAAGAAAAGTAAAATGTTCAGCGAAATAAACGAAGAATGTGGGGTATATGGAATATATACAAAAAAATCAAGGGAGAGCTTAGCTCCAATAATAAGTGTAGGATTATCTGCACTGCAACATAGAGGAGAGGAAAGCTGTCGGAATTGCAATAAATAAAGATGGATTAATATCATATAGAAAGGAATTAGGTCTTGTATCTAAAGTTTTTCCTAAGCATAAATTAGAGGAATTACCAGAAGGAAAAATGGGAATTGGACATGTTAGATATTCGACAACAGGAGAAGCAAAAAAGGAAAATGCACAACCAATGGTTGTGAGACATAAAAAAGGAAACCTAGCAGTTGTACATAATGGGAATTTGACAAATGCAGCAGAATTAAGGGCAGAAATAGAAGAAGAAGGACATATATTCACAACTACAACAGATACAGAGGTAATTTGTCATGTAATTGTACAAGAAAGAATGAAAACAAAATCAATTGAAGAGGCGATAGAAAATACAATAAAACGTCTTAAGGGTTCATATGCATTAGTTATAATGACATCTAAAAAAATGATTGCCGTTAGAGATCCACAAGGATTTAAACCTTTATGTATGGGAAGGACAGAAAATGAAATAGTATTTGCATCAGAAAGTTGTGCACTAGACATTACAGGAGTAGAGTTTGAAAGAGATGTAAAACCACGGTGAAATAGTAGTTGTAACAGACAATGAAGTAGCATCAATTCAAACAAATGAAAATGCAGCAAAAGGATTATGTGTATTTGAGTATATATATTTTGCAAGACCAGATTCAATAATTGATGGGATTAGTGTTCATAAATTTAGAGAAGATGCAGGGAGATACCTTGCAAAACAGGCTCCTGTTGATGCAGATATTGTCGCAGGGGTTCCAGATTCAGGATTGGATGCAGCACTTGGCTATTCTAAAGAATCAGGGCTTCATTATGATATGGCATTTACAAAAAGTAAATATATAGGAAGAACATTTATACAAAATACACAAG
>JAAWCC010000071.1 GCA_022792975.1 Clostridia bacterium
ACTGATAGCTTCGCAATTACTCCTTCAAATAATCGAAGCTCTACTGTATGACTTCCTAATGTTTTTATTTGGTCTTTAATTACAATTTTCTTTTTATCAACACTTTCATTAAATTCCTTTGATATACCTTCTGATATTTCCTTTGAAGTTATACTACCAAAAGTCTTTCCATTTTCTCCTGCTTTTGTTTTTATTGTCAATGTTACTTTTTCAAGCTTTTCCTTTGTCTTTATGGCTGCTTGTTTTTCTAACTCTTTTTTATGCTCTTCTGAAGACTTTTTTGCTGTCCATTCATTCATATTCTGTTTATCTGCTGGTATCGCTAGTTTTTTGGGTAATAGGAAATTTCTTGCATATCCATCACTTGCATTCACTATCTCTCCTCTTTTACCAACATTTTTTACGTCAGTCTGTAATATTACCTTCATATATTAATCCTCCTACTCTAGATTTTCTTCAAAATATTCATCAATTTTTTGTATAAGCTGTTTTTTAGCTTCTTCAATTGTTATTCCTGTAATTTGTGCACCTGCAACTGTGTGATGTCCTCCTCCTCCGAAGCTTCTCTAATATGAGTTGTACATTTATATCTCCAATCGACCTTCCACTTATACATACAGTATCTTTTATACTTCCAAGAACAAAAGATGCTGTTATATCACTAATTGTTAATAATTCGTCAGCAGCTTTTGCACATATTAAACTTGCATTTTCATCCTCCTCTTCATATATTGAAATTCCTATTGTATCTCTTATCACCTCTGTATTTTTTACAACCTCTGCAATTACATTATAACTTTCCAAATCACTTTGGAACCATTTTTTTACTTTAATTATATCTATATCTTTTTTTCTTAAATATGCAGCCGCTTCAAATGTTCTTACACCTGTTTTAAATGTAAAATTCTTTGTATCTACCATTATCCCTGCATATAGGCTTTCTGCCTCAAAAGTTGTAAGTTCTGCATTATTTTTCGTATATTGTAGTAATTCTGAAACAAGCTCTGCTGCTGATGATGCATACACCTCATGAAACATCAAAATACTGTTATCTATATAATCTGGTCCTCTTCTATGATGGTCTATTACAACTATTTTGTTAGTTTTTGTTAATAATTCAGGCACTTCTACATATGATTTTTTGTGAGTATCTACAATTATAAGCAAGGTTTCAGGTGTTACTATATTTAAGGCTTGTGCCTTATCAATTATCACATCTTTATATTCATCCTCTTTTTCTACTGCCTCTATAAAATCTTTTAAAGTCATTCCGAAGGTATTATTTACTATTTTAGCATCCTTACCTAGAGACTTAACGATTCTGTAAACTCCAAGGCTTGAGCCCATTGAGTCTATGTCTCCATTTGAATGCCCCATAATAAGTATGCTATCTGTTGCTTCAATAAGCTCTTCTAAGGCTGTTGTAACTGCTCTTGCTTTTACCTTTGTTCTTTTTTCTACCTCCTGCTTCTTGCCTCCATAAAATTCATACTTACCTTTTCTCCTAATTACTGCTTGATCTCCACCTCTTCCAAGTACTAAATCCATTGCCTCTATTGTTAGTTTGAATTTATCTGCATTTGAATTTCCTTCTGCACATATTGCAATACTTAATGTTGGCTGTATTATTCCTTCTGTTTCTGTATCCTTTGTCTGTTTTAATATTTCAAATTTATTTTCTATTATTTTTTCTAAATGCTTCTCCTCAAAAATAAAGCAAATTCTATTAGCATCTGTTTTTAAAGCAATTCCTTCTACTTCTGAAACCCAATCATAAATTTTGGTTTCGATTTCTGTTACTAGTTGTGTCTTTTCCTCTTGTCCTAAATTTTGCACTAATTCTTCATAACTATCAATCATTACCAGTCCAACGCAAGTTCTGCTTTCCTCTAGCCTTCTTGAAGCTTCTAGGAAGTTTGTATTATCAACAAAATACATAACTAACATAACCTCGTCTTTTCTCTTTTTGTTTTTCTCTTTTGTTGCTATGGTTTCTATTATTATTTGATAATCTTTTTTTCCAATTTTAATTTGTTTATATATAACTTGCTTATCATTTTTTTGCTCTGATTTTTCCACTTCTAAAACTGTCTCTTTAATTACATCAGCTAATATATTCTTTATATCTATATTCCCAAATTCACTAACAAAACTCGCACTTTTCCATGTAAGATTTCCATTTTCTTCTGCAATAACAAGTGGAAATGGCGAGTTTATTAAGGCATTCTTCGCAATTGAATCTACATTGAAGCTAAGTTCTTGTATATGTTTATCTAGCTCAGTTTTATTTTTGTTATTTGTCCAAAAAGTATATACCAACAAAACTGAATATAATAAAACTGCTGGCGGTATAAATAATAAATTTTGCACACATAAAATTATGAGCAGAATACCTATAACTGCTAAATATACTCTCGTTTTTGTAAATATTGACTCTAGATTTTTTCTATTCTTCTTATCGGACATAAATCCTCCCCATTTTACCTATCTTCGTTAACAAACTCTGCCTCCATTTCTGCAAGCCTACTTTGTCTTTCCTTATCAATGTTTTTTTCATTATAACATATTTATAGGCAGGTTGCAACTTTAAGTCATTTATCCAATTATTTCAAGTCCTGCAAACCTTGCCATAAGTCTTTTATGTCCTGCTTTGTCAAAGTTTATATCCACCTTGTAGTCTTCTCCTTCTTCTTCTACATAGTTAATGGTGCCTTCTCCAAATTTCTTGTGATATACTCTAACACCTTCCTTGTATTTAGATATATCTATGCTTCCTCCTGTTTTTTTAGTTTCTAATCCATTTAGGAAGCTTTCTGGTGTTTTGAAAGAAAAACCACTTGAAGCTGCAATCTTCCCAAGACTTGGCATTGTGTCTATATTATATTTCTTTACTGCTTTAGAACCATAAGACCATTCATAATTATTTGAATTATCAAATGTACCCTCAAGATTGCCTTCTCCTGTACTTAATATACTCTCCTCACTTAAATCTTCCTCTGGGATTTCCTTCAAAAACCTTGAAATTGCATTATAAGAAGTTGAGCCAAATATTGTTCTAGATTTAGCGCAGGTCATATATAAATTTTCCTTTGCCCTTGTTATTCCAACATAACAAAGTCTTCTTTCCTCCTCTATTCCGTTTGGATCATCTATTGATTTATTACCTGGAAATATTCCCTCCTCCATTCCCGCCATGAATACGACTGGAAATTCTAGTCCTTTTGCACTGTGCAAAGTCATTAATGTAACTTGCTCCTCTGGCTCGTCTAACTCGTCTACGTCACTTGATAATGTTATATTTTCTAGGAATTTTCCCAAGCTATTTTCTGCCTCTTCTTCAAATTCATCTGTTACTGTCAAAAATTCCACTAAGTTTTCTATTCTATTTTCTGCCTCCTTTGTATTCTCCTCCTCCAGTGCCTTTATATATCCTGTTGCCTTAAGGAGGCCTTCTGTTATTTCTGTTACTGTCATTGTATCTACTCTTCTACTTATTGTATCTATAATTTCCACAAATTCCTGTGCCTTAGCACTAACTCTAGCAAGCCCGAACGCACCTGCATTCTTTATTACTTCATACATAGATATTCCCTGCTCGCTTGATATTTCTTCAATCTTATCTATACTTGTTTTTCCTATTCCTCTTTTAGGCTCATTTATTATCCTTTTTAAGCTTAAATTGTCTTTTGTATTATATACTAATCTTAAATATGCAATTATATCTTTAATCTCTTTTCTTTCATAGAACTTTAAGCCTCCTACAATTTTATATGGAATATTTTCTCTTCTCAGAATGTCCTCTATACTACGTGATTGTGTATTCATTCTATAAAGCACGGCAAAGTCTGAATATTTATAGTATTCCTGTACCCTTTGATGTTCAATTTGTTCTATTATGTAATTTGCTTCATCATATTCATTATTTGAAAGATGTGCAGTAACTTTATTTCCTTCGTCGTTTTCTGTCCAAAGCTTCTTTTCATATTTTACTTCGTTATTTTTTATTACTTCATTTGCAACCTTTAATATATTTTTCGTGCAACGATAATTTTGCTCTAGTTTTATTATTCTAGTTCCTGGAAAATCCTTTTCAAAATTCAATATATTAGATATATCAGCACCTCTAAATGAGTATATACCTTGGTCATTGTCTCCAACTACTGTTATATTTCCATTCCTTGCTGAAAGTATTGTAATTAATGTAAATTGAGCCTTATTTGTATCTTGATATTCGTCTACAAGTACATATTTAAATTTTTCTGAATAATACTCTAGTGCATCTGCTTCATTCATTAAAATTTTTATTGTATAATTTATTATATCGTCAAAATCTAGCGCATTATTGTCTTTTAACTTTCTCTGATAAAGATTATATACTTCTGATATAACTTCTTTTCTTTTTTCATTATTTGTCATTTGTGCATAATCTTCTGGATCTAGCATCTCATTTTTTGCATTAGAAATTGCAGACATAAAGCTTCTTTCGTTAAACATTTTATCATCTATATCTAATTCCTTCATACACTCCTTTATAAGGCTTTTTTGATCTGAAGTATCAAATATTACAAATGACGAAGTAAATCCGCATCCTCTCTATATATCTTCTTAAAATTCTAACACACACAGAATGGAAGGTACCAATCCACATATCTTTTGCTATATCCCCAACTAGATTTTCAACCCTTTCCTTCATTTCCTTTGCTGCTTTATTTGTAAATGTTATTGCAAGTATATTCCATGGTGCTACATGTTTTTCTTGTATTATATATGCGATTTTATGTGTTAATACTTTTGTTTTTCCGAGAACCTGCACCAGCAATGACAAGGCATGGCCCGTCTACTGCAAGCACTGCTTCCTTTTGTTTATCGTTTAATTCTTCTATTATATCCATTTCTTCCTCCAACACTTGTTATTTTTAAAATCCTCTAACTTTATATTATACCTAATATCTCTTTATATGTTTCTGGTTCACTTTCACTAATTTCATATGCCTCTTTAAGCTTTTCCTCTGAAATAGAAATTACTTCTCTATTGTTTGTATGTATAAATGCTAGTATTTCTCCCTTTGATACTTTATCTCCTATTTTCTTTTCTAAAACTATTCCGTGCCAAATGGTCTATATTATCTTCTTTCCTAATTCTACCGTGCTCCCAATTCAAGTGATACCTTTCCGGCAAATTTCTGCATTTAAATCTGATATATATCCTGTCTTCTCTGATTTTACTGCTAAAATATATTTAGCCTTTGGAATATTATCTAAATAACCTATATCTCCATTTTGCTTTTTTATTAATTCTAAAAACTTATGATATGCCTTTCCGATTTTCTATTTCTTTAAGGGCTATCCTTTTATTTTCTTCTAAACTATCTCCTTTTCCTGCAAGCTTTAAAATATATGCGACTATTTCTAATACAACCTCTTTTACATCTTTTTGCATATCTCCTTTTAATGCTCTTAGCGCCTCTTCTATTTCTAAAGAATTACCTATGTTTTTTCCCATCGGTTGCTTCATATTTGTAATAATGCAAACTGTTTCTATTCCTGCAAGTGTTCCAATCTCCTTCATAATTTTGCTCAAGGCCTTTGCTCTTTCTATATCCTTCATGAAGGCTCCTTTACCGCATGTGACTTCAAGAACCAATTTATTGCTACCTGCTGCTATTTTTTTACTCATTATGCTTGATGCAATAAGTGGTATACTCTCTGTCGCAGAAATTACATCTCTTAAGGCGTAAAGTTTCTTATCTGCTGGTGCTAAATTTCCAGTTTGTCCGTATTAAGCTTATATCTATTTCTTTAACATTATCTTTAAACTCTTCTATACTTAAATCTGTTTTATAACCTGGTATAGACTCTAATTTGTCAATAGTCCCTC
>JAAWCC010000072.1 GCA_022792975.1 Clostridia bacterium
CTCCATCTGTGGTCCACGCATAGATTTCTGTTTGTCCTAAAGTGCTAATCTTGAAGGCTCCATTATATACAATGTCTTCTTCTTCTGGAGCTGTAATTCCGTTCTTTACTAATCTATAATGAATATCTTTTGCACTTGGGCTGTCTGTTGTTATTGTTACACTTACTTCTGTTTTGTACCAGTTATTATCTCCATCTGGTGTCTCTGGTGATAGACTTATTTGTGGTGCTGTTAGTTTATCGCTTACTTTTGTTACTTTTACCCATGCATATCTAAACGCACCTGTCCTATTTGAAGTCGCTTTTACCTGATACCAGCCATTTCCATATTGGCTCGCATCAAAATACTCCTCACCTTTTGGGTTAGTGTGCGTTTCTACTATTTCTCCTTTATATATTATATCTATTTTTTCTATTCCATTTTTTTCATCTCTTGCTTCTGCTACTATACTTGCTATCGTTTTTTCATATCTTGCTTTTAAAGTTGGTAGGTTCTTCACTAGGTCCTCTCCCCCACCACCTTCTGGTACTTTTCCTATATAATCTACTACTACTTTTCCATATACACTGTCATAGAATACCTGATATACATATCCTCTATCTACTGTTACTATTATATCTCCATTTGTTATTGATGTGTCTGTATTTGGAATTGCACTTCTTACCCATTCCTCAAAATTTAGTGCTTCTGCTATGTCTACTAAGGTTGGTGTTTCTCCTTTTGCTGAATAGCTCACTATTGTACTATGTACAACCTGCTCTATTTGCTCCTTGTATGATACTACCTCGTAGTTTTCTGCTACGTCTGCTGTTACGTTTATTAGTCCTCCGTTTCCTATTTGTCCTATTACTACTGCTGATAAGATAATAATCATTATTACCATGACTATTAAAGCGATTAGGGTGATTCCCCCTTCGCTAGGTGATTGGTTTATTACTTTGTTCATTGGTTTTTGGTTCTCCTTTTCTTTTATATAATTTTAAAAATTATTGTTAATTGAAAAATACCTCCTATATTTTAATTGGTTTTCCATTGCTTCGATTATTTTTTTGTTTACATTTCTCTTGGAACATACTATCATAACAATGCGATAACCTAGTGGCATATATCGTCAAATATAATCCTCCCCTTATGGCAAGAAATAAAAATAGTCGAGTCAAAACCAATTAAACAAAAACTACCTTTATTTCCTCCCATAAGGGATTATTTTACACGTTTTGCGTGTATTCGAATTTATTATACACGTATTGCGTGTTTTTGTCAATACACGTATCACGAATATTTTATACTAATTTTGGTGAGATATTGATATGAAACTAAGAATACGAGATTTAAGAGAAGACAATGATTTAACTCAGAAACAACTTGCTGAGCTTTTAAATTGTACCCAGCAAACTTATTCTAGATATGAAACAGGTGAAATTGTAATTGATATAAATAGTCTCATAAAACTAGCTGTTTTTTATAAAACATCTGTCGACTATTTAGTAGGGTTAACAGAGACACCTAAGCCATACATAAAGCCAAAAACATTATATAATGAAAATGTATCATAAAATTATTCCTTTTCTCCTTTACTAAAAAAATGCTAGAATTTTATATTCCTAGCATTTTTTGAATTAAATTATATTATTTTTCCTAAGACAAAAGCTCCGTCCCTCTGTCTTGAAAGCTCCGTCCTCTTGTCTTACTTCTACTTCGACTAATTTATTTCTTAAATCTGTGCCTTTTGCGTTTATCAAAACCTGTATATAATTTTTTGTATGCCCTTTGAAGAATTCTCCATCTTTTTCTTCAACTAATACTTCTACTTTTTTGCCGATATAGTTTTTATTATATTCTTCTCCTATGGTCTCTGATAATTCCAATAGTGTTTTGCTTCTTTTTTCTTTAGCTTCAGATGGAATTTGATTTTCGAAGCCTGCTGCTCTTGTTCCTTCCCTTCTTGAATATGGGAATACGTGTATTTTATATAATTTTATCTTCTGCAAAAGTCTATATGTATTATAAAATTCTTCCTCTGTCTCCCCTGGAAAACCTACAATTATATCGGCTGTAAGCATGGCTTCTTTAAAGTTTTCTCTTAATTTTCTTGAAACACTTAAGATATCCTCACTTGTATATTTTCTATTCATTCTCTTTAAGGTTTCTGTACACCCACTTTGAAGTGATAGATGAAAATGTGGACATATTTTTTCTAATTTTTTTAGCCTTTGAATAAATATATCCGTAAGCAATCTTGGCTCTAATGAACCGTATCCTTATTCTCTCTATTCCATTGATTTTGTTTATTTCTTCAAGTAAATCAATCAATCCTATTTTTTCTTCTAAATCTTTTCCGTAGTCTGCAATTTGTATGCCCGTAAGCACTACTTCTTTTATTCCAAGCTCTGCAATTTTGTTTATTTCTTCTAAAATATTTTCGACTTTTCGACTTCTAACCCTACCTCTTGCATATGGAATTATACAATATGAACAAAAGTTGTTGCATCCGTCTTGAATTTTTACAACAGCCCTTGTTTTTTCTGTATATGTCGTATTTCCGAATTCTAAATATTCCTTTACTTTAGCTATATCTGTAACTTTATTTAATCTAGCGCCTAAAAATTTTTCTACATAATTTACTATATCTTTTTTCTCATTATTACCAAGTATTACATCAATTTCTTCTATCTCTTCTAAATTTGATTTTGCAACTTGTGCATAACAGCCTGTTGCAACTAATATTGAGTTTTTATTTTTTGACTTTGCTCTCCTTAAAATTTGTCTAGATTTCCTATCTGAAATATTAGTAACTGTACATGTGTTTACTACATATATATCTGCTTTTTCTTCAAATCCTACATGTTTATATCCGTTTATTTATAAATTCTTGCATTATTGCATTTGACTCATATTGATTAGTTTTGCAACCGAAGTGTATATATTGCAACTGTTTTTTCCATATTATTTCTTCTTTCTAGCATTATCTAGTACATCTAAATCGTCTAGTGCTTTACCTGTTCCAATGGCTACACATGACACAGTATCATTGGCTATCATTACATTTATTCCGGTTTTTTCTTGCAAAAGTTTATCTAAACCGTCCACTAATGCTCCTCCTCCTGTCATGTATATGCCCTTGTCACTAATATCTGCTGTAAGCTCTGGTGGTGTACGCTCTAATACTGAATGTACAGCATCAACTACTGCCAGTGCTGGCTCTATAAGTGCTTCTAGCATCTCGCTAGAATGAATTGTTATTGTCTTTGGAAGTCCTGAGCTTAAGTCTCTTCCTCTTATATCCATCTCAACATCCTGAACTTTTGGATATACGCACCCGATATTTATTTTTAAATCCTCAGCAGTTCTTTCTCCAATTATCACATTGTGCTTTCTTTTAATAAATTTGACTACTGCCTCGTCAAATTTATCTCCTGCCACCTTTAGAGAAGTATTCACAACTGACCCTCCAAGTGATATTACTGCAACATCTGTTGTGCCTCCACCAATATCTACAACCATATTGCCACATGCCTTCGAAATATCTATGCCTGCACCAATCGCTGCTGCAATTGGTTCTTCTATCAAATATACTTTTCTTGCACCTGCTTGAGTTGCAGCATCTATTACTGCCTTTTTCTCTACTTCTGTAACCTGTGAAGGTATACATATCATTATTCTAGGAGAGAATATTGTTCTTCCGCATATTTTATTTATAAAGTATTTTAGCATCTTTTCTGTTACGGTATAATCCGATATTACTCCATCTTTTAAAGGTCTTGTTGCAACTATATTTCCTGGTGTTCTACCGAAGCATTCTCCTTGCTTCTTGACCTACCGCCAATACTTCACCTGATAGTTTATCTACTGCAACTACTGATGGCTCTCTTAAAACTATCCCTTTTCCTTTTACATAAGCTAGAACCGTCGCCGTTCCTAAATCTATTCCTATATCAAGTCCAAAAGAAAACATATTTTTCTCCTATTCTAACAAAAAATTGTAATAGATTTGTTTCTCTTTTGTTACAAATCCATTACAATTATATTACAATTATATAATTTTTTCAATAGCTTTATACAAATATTAATATTATTTTTTTGCTTCATTATAAATATATGTGTTATTATTGGTATTTCCTTTAAATGCGCTACTTTGTAGGCATACATAAATTAATCCATTACTAAAAAGGTAAAAAGCTATGACAAGTAATACCCATGTACCTAGTTCTTTTAATCTTCCCATTTTTCTTTTTATGATACAAAACCTGTATCATATCTCCTCCCTCTTTAATTATACCTATATTATACACTATTTTTAAAAGCTTTTCAAGATTTACTATACAAATTACCTACATCAAACTTTGAATTGCTCTCAATATACCCAATTTTCCATATTCATATGTTAATCCACCTTGTAAAAATGCTATATATGGTGGTCGTATTGGTCCATCACATGAAAGTTCAATTGATGACCCCTGTACAAAGCTTCCACTCGCCATAATTATTTTATCTACATATCCGTGGCATATCGTATGGTGTTGGAACTGCATTAGAATCTATTGCTGAGCCCTTTTGTATTCCTTGGCAAAACTTTATTAATTTATCTGCCTCTCTAAATTCTATTGTTTGGACTATATCTGCGCGCTTCTCCTCTGCTTTTGGAGATACAGCATATCCTAACTTTTCAAGTATTTTGCTTGCTAGAATTGCTGTTTTCAGGCTACTTGCGACAACGCTTGGTGCTAAATATATACCTTGCAGGAAGCCTCTATTTGCACCCAAAGTAGGTCCGCACTTCTTTTCCAAGCCCAGGAGCTGTTAGTCTTTCTGAAATAAGCTCTACATACTCTGTTCTTCCTGCTACATACGCACCGATTTTGTGCAATTCCTCCTCCTAGATTCTTTATTAATGAACCGTACAGCTATATCTGCTCCAATTTCTATTGGTGAAAGTCTTTCTACGAACTCACAGTAGCAATTGTCTATAAATATGATTACTTCCTTATCTACTTTTCTTATTTCTTTTATTACTTTTTCTAACTTACTTATGCTTAAGCTCTCTCTCGTTGAATATCCTCTTGACCTTTGAATATGTATTAATTTTATTTTCTTTTTTTGCAAAGCTTCTACAATTTTTTCTATGTCAAATTCGTTTTCTCTCAAATCAATTTGTTCATATTTTACACCAAAGCTTTGAAGTGAACTAGCATTTTTTCTTATTCCAACGACTTCATCTAGTGTATCATATGGCTTTCCGTGAAATTGCAAGCATAATATCATTTGGTCTAAGTAATCCAAATAACGCTACTGTTAATGCATGTGTTCCGGAAATAAATTGATTACGTACAAGTGCATCCTCTGCTCCCAAAACTTGAGCAAAGATCTTTTCTATGCAATCTCTTCCGAATATCTCCTTGACCATATCCTGTGGTTTCTCCAAAGTGCATTTCTGAAACATTATTTTTTTGAAATGCCGTCAATACTCTTTGACTATTATATAAAGCGTCCTCCTGAATTTTTGAAAAAACCTCTATTAGCTCTTTTTCACTACTTATTGCAATTTCTTCTAATTTTTCACTTATACCAAATTCCTTATACATCTTCTTATCCCCCATACTAACTAGATTTTTTTGCTACTATTACCATTCTTCCGATTTTCTTGTGAATATTCACATGTAATTAATGTTATAATTTGTTCTCCGTATATTGCTGACATTCCTGTATCATATATGCTTTCTTTTTTACAATTATTTACAAATGCATTAAATTCGTCTTCATTAGAAAATCTAGTTTGATTATAGTATTTAAACACATCTTGCTCATCCTGATAGAATATTTTTGATTTGAATACCGCAATTATATTATATTTGTGTTCCTCCTTTTTTGTTGCTATTTTAATCGTTTTGTGCAAATTAAAAAAAAGCTTGTCTTTATAATCTAGTAATTGTTTAAACATAGTACCATCCTTCATAGAATGTCCATATATAATCAAGTTAGAATATTTGTCATTTAAATTACATTCTGACTTCATAAAAATGGAGCCATGAGTTGATTTTTCTTTTTTATAATTATGTGTTAAATAATAACTATTGTCGATATTTTGTAGTAATGGATAATCAATAACAGTATTATCGATTTTTATCCATCCTATTATATCTTCATTTGTATTACCTGCATATATGGCTTTTTTTACAGTTTCTGGCATAGTTTGTTTTGCTTCTGTATTGGTAATTTCATTATTATGATTTTCATCTATACTCGTATTTTTATTTACACCTATATTTGTGTCTGCATATATATTTACATTTTCAAATATCTCATTATTCTCTGCAATTATTGTATCTATTTCTTCATACATCTCTTGATTTTTATTAGACTTATATTGTTCAAAGAGCATATAAACCAGTATTACAGCTATTAAAACCATAAATGCAATAGATATAAATTTCATATCTTTTCTAATTTCTTTGCTATGTTTCCCTTCTTTATACCTATCCATATTAAATCTCACCCTTTAGAAATTTAAGGGTAGTGAATAACTACCCTATCTATCTAATTTTTATATATATTTTGTCTACATATTGCATATCCAAGCACTGCTAATACTAAACTTACAGCTGCAATCATAAGTTTATTTACTGTACCTGTTTTTGGTTCTTCATCCAACTTATGTTCTGGTTTCTCTGGCTGTTTGTCTTCTTCTGGGAGCTGTATAGAATCATCCTCTGCAATTACATAAGTTGAAAAGTGGTCTGTTTCAAATTGTGCATAGTTTACATTATTTATCGATATTATATTTACTTTGTATTCTTCTTTTCCGTTTTCTCCAATTCTATATGCAACTAACTTTTCCATATTGAAGCCTTCTGGAGCTGGAATACTCACTCTTACTATTCCATTTGGCTGAATTATTGCACCATTTAATATCAAGTTTATATCAAAAGCTACGAATTTATTTATATCTGATAATACTTGTTTTATATTATCATATACTATTCCATCTACTATTGTATCTACTTCCAATATTGTATCTTCTGATATAACTCCTGTATCAAATTCTAATTTTATATTTGATTTCATATTTGTTATATTATTTATAGTTGGCTCTGTTGTCGGAGAAACACTAGGCTCCAAGATTTCATCTGTTTCTACTCCGCCTACTTATTAACTTATCACACTTTGCACAATATGTATCACCTGTATAACCGCTTGGTTGTGTCTGTCGCTAATATTACATTTTTTAGTATTGTATTTTCATGATTACAAACACTATAAATATTTTCTCCTAGTTCAACAGGTTCAAATCCATCCTTGCAGTATTCTACTGGTACTGGAGCATCAAAAGTTCCTCCACTTATTTTTGGCATATTATATATAGCATTTCCATCTTCGTCTTTTTCATCTAAAGCAATTTTTTTCCCTTCTGTAATAAATATTCCACCTTCAATATTAATCTCTCCGTCTGTTTTATTTATTCCTAATATCGCTTGTGATGCTGCTTTAAAAGTCCCACTTTCAATAATCACATGCCCATTTCTATCACACCATACAGCATAATGTAGAGTTCCTTCTGCTTTTACATTTCTTATTATAACATTATTTGCATTATATACATTTATTCCACCAACAGTAGTTACATCTTCAATAGTAACATTATTTGTTGTACTGTCATCTCCTATAAATAATGCACAAGCCCCACCTTTTGCATCGAATGTGCCATTTTTCATTATGAAATTTGTTCCTTTAAAAGCAGTCTTTGAATTAGTAGCACTTATTTGGTGTTTGTTTAAATCAATAGTTTTACCAGAAGCATTTAACATCAATCTATCTTCTGAAGATGTATTAAGACTATCTAAATCCACATCTCCTGTCAGAATAATAGTATTATAGCTTTCACTTCCTATTGCTTCTGCAAATTCCTCTGCCGTTGCAACATAGGTGGTATTTTCCTCTACTGCGCTTACTTTCAGTGGCATTATAATCATTAGCATAATTATAATCACTAAAATCTTAATAATTTTTCCCTCTTTAGTTCCCATATTAATTATTATCCTTTCGTATTTTACGTTCCATAAATTTCGCAAATATTATCATATTATTATTGTAAAACACTTTCTTTATTTATTCAATACTTTTTTGTGAATTTTTCTTCATTTTTCGGCAAAAAATAAGTCAAATGATAATTTTAGAAAGTCCTTTCATTAATTAAGCCTTCTAAAGCTGCTATTTAACATTCATTTTTAATTTCTGTAACTTATTTACTGAAATAAATCTCACATTATTCGTTATTTATTGGCATATTAAAAGTACATCTAAATTGCTTCAAAGCTTGAATAAATAATCGATTTGTTTTAAATAAAAATTCTCCGTTTATTTTCATATAATTGTTCTTTAATAAAATAGTCTATTTGAATAATCTTTAACTCTTTCTCTTCCTGACTTTTCTTTATATATTACATTTCCTTGTTAATCATAATAACTTGATTTGCCATTTGAACGCGTATATTTAATTAGTGTCCCACCTCCCCTTGTTATGCTAATTCCTGTGTTGGTGGTACTATCTCATTTCCTTCGAAATCTACAATTGCAGAATATGTATGTACATCCTCTTCTCCCATTGATATCCTTGCAAAATTGTGACATATATCTGTACTTTTAATATTTCTATTATATTTCTTTACTAAATCAATAATTTACTATTTATCATAATTATTGTTTAAGATAAATACTTTAGGAAAAACAGAAATCTATGCATGGAGTACAGATGGAGGTAACTATCAATCGGAGGAAAAAAATGAGCAAGTAAAATATGATAATATTGCACCAAGTGTAAATGGAGTAGAAATAGAAGGTACAAAAGGAGAAAATGGATGGATTACGTCAACAGGTGAAATAAGAATAACAGCAAGTGACAATGAAGGAGGAATAATAGCAGGATATACATATGAGGTTTACAACATGGAAAATGTGCTTCAAAAGAAAAGTAGTGGAATTATAAAGATAGATACACCAATACCAGTAGAAACAGATGGAATGTGGAAGGTAGCAATAACAGCAGTAGATAAAGCAGGAAACACATCTTCACCTAAATTAGTAGAGGTATATAAAGATACAGTAAAACCAACAGTAGGAGACCCAATAATAGAGAATGTGCAAGAAAGAAGTTTTAAAATAAGGATATCAGCAGGAGACGAAACATCTAAAGTAGCAAGATATGAATACTGGATAAATGGAAGCAAGCATGGAGAAAATGCAGTTGGAATGTATGAAGTAACAACAGGCTTAACCCCAAATGGAGATTATATTGTAGCAGTAAGAGTATATGATAATGCAGGACTAATGAAAGAATCAAACTCAATGCCAATATCGACAAAAGGAGAATTGCTAAAGCCAAATGCAAACATATCAGGAGATACAAGAAATGGTTACTATGTAGGAAATGTAAATATACAAGTAACAGATGCATCAAGTAGCAATGCAACAAGAGCAGTAAGAATAGGATATACAATAAACAATGTACAACAAACACCAATATATGCAGTCAGTGGAAATATACAAATAACCCAAGATGGAGTATACAATATATCAGTATGGGTAGAAGACAATCAAGGAAATAGGTCAGAAGCAAATACAATAGCAACCTTCTCAAGAGACACAACACCACCAAGTATACCAAATGTAGTATACAATAGTGGAGCAAATACATGTAATTGGAAGAATAACTATAACATAACACTAAACTCAACAGATAATCTATCAGGAGTAGCATACTATGTAGTAGATTATCATGGAAATGGAACAGACGATAGACAAGTAGCA
>JAAWCC010000073.1 GCA_022792975.1 Clostridia bacterium
AAGTATTTCTTTATTTTCCATTTGTATATCATTCCTTTCATGAACTGCTAAATTTTTATAATAATTAACAATATCTTAATCTAAATTCTACTCTTTGTCAAGTATTTAGCCTAAGTTTTACACAATCCTTGTCTATTTGCCTTCTTATATTCTGATATGTATCTCTTCTATATATCAAGCCTTCATATAAAACTGTACTATTAAAGCCTTCACTATCATTAAAACCATTTAAAAGCTCCTGATTATATTCTAAAGTATAATCACTAAAAGTACATCCCTCAAAACTTTTATCTGTTATTTTAACTTTGTTTTTTATATTAATTACATCACAAGTCTTAAATCCTAAATATTTATTTATTTCTTCCTCTTCAAAATCATAGTTAACTACAATATCAACATTTGTTAGAGCTTTGGATTTATTGTTTGTAATTTGTATTGCTATGCCATATTCTATGTATAAATTTTCTTCTAAATTCCAAAATTTCTTAACATCCTCTGTTACAATCTTTAAGCTTTTAATTTTTCTGGCAAGTTCAATTATTTGCCCATTAAATATTTCCTCGTTTTGTCTAATAAATATCGCAACACTTGTCATTTGAAGTGGTCTTTTTCTAAATTTTTCTACGTTTTCTAAAATATCTAAAAGCATAAATTTCAAAATCCATCTTCCGATTTAAAATGGGTATCTTATAACCTTTTATCTCACTTATTAATTCTTGGCTTTCGCTTAGCTCCTTTGAAATTGCAACAGTTATATTTTCTTTTTTATTAATCTTATTTAATTTTTTTGCAAGTTTTCTAATTCGCCTTTCAGTTAAAGGCTTTTTTTCTTTCAAATATACAGTCTTCAAAACACACCACCTGAATAAAGCTTTTGATTTAAGTTTATTCAGGTGGAATTGAAAATATTATTCCTTATCCTTAATATCCAATTTAATATGCACCTCTTTTAGTTGCTCCTCTGTAACTCTTCCAGGAGATCCCATAAGTAAATCTTGTGCTTTACTATTCATTGGAAATGCAATTACACTCCTTATGTTTTGTTCTTCTGCAAGTAACATTATCATTCTATCAACACCAGGTGCTATTCCTGCATGTGGTGGCGCACCATACTGGAAGGCATTAAATAGCGCCTTAAATTTTTCTTCAACAACTTCCTCCGAATATCCTGCAATTTCAAAAGCCTTAACCATTAGCTCTGGATTATGATTTCTAACTGCTCCTGAGGATAATTCAATTCCATTACATACTATATCATATTGATATGCAAGTATTTCTAATGGTGCTTTATTTTCTAAAGCCTCTAGCCCTCCTTGTGGCATAGAAAATGGATTATGGCTAAAGTCTATTTCGCCTTCGTCTGATAATTCATACATAGGAAAATCTATAATCCAGCAAAATCTAAACATTTCATTATCTATTAGTCTGAGTCTATTTCCAAGTTCTTTTCTAACCTCTCCTGCAATACGTACTGCTAAAGCCTCCTTATCTGCAACAAAGAATATAGCTTGATTTGGTTTAATTCCAGTCTTTTCAATTAAAATTTTTGTATGCTCCTCATCTATAAACTTAGCAATTGCTCCTTGGAAGGTATTATCTTCATGAAGCTTCAACCATGCAAGACCTTTAGCTTCACATTCTTTACAAGCAAAATCCACCATTTCGTCAAAAAATCTTCTTGGTTCATTTGAAACATCACTAGTTACAATTGCTCTTACAGTTTTTCCTTTAAAGGCATTAAATTCTGTAGTTTCAAAAAATTCTGATAAATCCTGTATAATTAAAGGGTTTCTTAAATCTGGCTTATCTGAACCATATTTAAGCATTGCATCCTTATAAGTTATCCTTGGGAAGGGATATTCTGCAACTTTTTTCTTCGAAAACTTTGTAAAAGTATCATACATAACCTTTTCCATAACTGTAAATACATCCTCTTGAGTCGCAAAAGACATTTCGACATCTAACTGATAAAACTCACCTGGCGCCCTATCTGCTCTTGCATCTTCATCTCTAAAGCAAGGTGCTATTTGAAAATATCTATCAATTCCTGATACCATAAGCAATTGTTTGAATTGTTGTGGTGCTTGAGGAAGTGCATAAAATCTTCCGAGGATGTACCCTGCTTGGAACTAAATAGTCACGTGCTCCCTCTGGAGAAGAGCTTGTAAGTATTGGTGTTTGTACCTCAGTAAATCCCTGACCTATCATTTGCTCCCTTAAAAACTGTATTACTTTTGCTCTAAGTAATATGTTATTTTTCAATTTCTCATTTCTTAAATCTAAAAATCTATATTGTAATCTTAAATCTTCTCTAGCATCCGTATCTGCGTTAACCTCAAAGGGTAAATTTTTAGTCCTTTTACCTAAGACTTCAATTTTTTCAATCAAGATTTCGACTTCACCTGTTGGCATATTTTTATTGACTAATCCTTCTCCTCTTGCTTGAACAATTCCCTCAACAGAAACTGTTGATTCTGTTGGTATATGAGAAACTAATGTTTTTAATTCTCCTTCTCCTGAAATTACACCTTGAGTAAGACCATATTGGTCTCTTACATCAATAAAAACAAGCCCTCCAAGATCCCTTACAGTTTGAACCCAGCCTGCAATCTTAATCTTCTTTCCAATATCTTTACCTCTAATTTCTCCACAGTTATGTGTTCTATATGTTTTCATATATGAGCCCCCTTTTCCCAAGTATTATCTAAAACTCTGTCCAAGCATTACTTGATTTAAGTTCATTAATTTTTGCTTGGTGTTCCTCATTTGTTTTTGTAAAATATACATTTCCGTGAAGCATCTGCAACAAAGAATAAGTAATCTGTATCATTTGGTTTTAATGCTGCTTCAAGAGATTCCCTGCCAATCATTGAAATTGGTCCGTACAGGAATTTTTCCCTCCATATTTGGACCGACGTGTGTTATATGGATTGTTCAAGTTTATTTCATTTTTGTATAAATCACGTGTTCCAAGCTCTATTTTAGAGGCATAATACGTTGTAACATCACAGCCAAGGGATATTTTAGCAGATAATCTATTATATAATACACTCGAAATATTCTTCCTATCTTTATCAAATATAGCTTCATTTTCTATAATTGATGCAATAGATAAAATTTCATGTACACTATATGAACTATTTTGTATATCTGTCTTATACTTGCTTAAAACTTTATCCATCTGATCT
>JAAWCC010000074.1 GCA_022792975.1 Clostridia bacterium
CTTCAGATTGTTTTTCTGAACCAACAATAGGAGAAACCTCTGTTGTTATATCAGCACGTATCATATGTATACTTGGAGCTTTGGCTTTTAGTTTAACACCAAATCTAGAGCCTTGTTTTACCATTTCAGGTTCATCTAATATAAGTTCTTCCATTGAAGGAGTGACAATACCATATCCTTTAGCTTTAACCTCTTCTAATGCATATGCAATCTTATCATATTCCTTTTTGGTTTGAGCAAGAGAAGTAAGACAAGAGAACAAGTCTCCTTCATCAGAAACATTAACACCTGTCATTTCAGTTAGAATTTGGTAGAACAATTGCTCTTTTAGAGAAATATTAATGCTAACATTACCATTTCCAAGATTGATTTCACTAAGTGTTGTATTTGAGATTACTTCTGTTGATTTAACTAAACTTAAACTATCATTAACTTGCTTCAAAACAGAAATATTACTAAAAGCAGTCTTTATTTCAGCAAAAAGCTCTTGCTTAAGCCAATGTTCATCAGGTAAGCACAAGGTCCAACTTGGAAGGGAAATATTCATTTGTTCAATTGGAAATTCATAAAGAAGTTTACCAAATATATCATTGATATTTTCAATAGAAAGATTAGAACAGTCAGTTGGAAGTACAGAAACTCCATATTTATCTTCTAATTTCCTAGCAAGCTCTGCTGCTTCAATTGAATCTGGATCTTCGCTATTAAGAACTATAACAAAAGGCTTTTTTAGTTCTTTTAATTCAGAAACAACTCTTTCCTCTGCCTGTATATAATCTTCTCTAGGAATATCAGTTATACTTCCATCAGTTGTAATTAAAATACCAATTGTAGAATGCTCAGAAATGACTTTTGCTGTACCTAGTTCTGCTGCAGTTTCAAAAGGGATTTCATCCTCGGACCAAGGTGTTTTAACCATTCTCGGAACATCATCTTCTAAGTATCCAATAGCGTTATTCACAAGATATCCGGACACAATCAACCAGTCTTGTTTTAAATCGGATATTATCGCCTAAAGTAATTTCAATTGCTTCGTTAGGCACAAATTTGGGTTCAGTTGTCATTATTGTCCTTCCAGCAGCACTTTGGGGTAATTCATCTTGGGCTCTTTCCTTTTTATATTCGTTTTCAATGTTTGGAATGACAAGTAAGTCCATGAAACGTTTAATAAAGGTAGATTTTCCGGTTCTGACAGGACCCACGACGCCAATATATATATCGCCATCAGTTCTAGACCTAATATCCTGATATAAGCTTACATTTTCCATCATTTTTAACCTCCATAATAAATGTTTGTACAAGTAACTTTACTAATTTATATTAAAAACAAAGGTCAAATATTACAAAAATACAAAAAAACTTTAACTTAAATTTTCTTGCCTTGATAAGATAAACTAAATATTGTATAATATATCAAAGGAAGGAAAAAGAAATAATGAAGGTTTTAGTAGTTCGGAGGCGGAGCTCGGGCGGAATGCTTGCAGCAATATCGTCTGCAAATTCAGGGAATGAAACAATTATATTAGAAAAGATGGAAAGCTGTGGAAGAAAGATTAGGATAACAGGAAAGGGTAGATGTAATATTACAAATGCAATTGATATGTCAGAGTTTATAAATAATATTCCAGGAAACCGGTAAATTCTTATATAGCAGTTTTCAAAATTTTACGAACAAGGATATAATAAAATTATTAGAAAGCGAAGGAGTTAAGACAAAAGTAGAAAGAGGAAATCGAGTATTTCCAGTTTCAGATAATGCACAAAGTGTAATTGATGCGCTTAAGAGTAAACTAAAAAAACTAAAGGTTAAAATTATAACAAATGCAAGAGTAATAGATATAACACAAGAGGATAGCAAAGTAACAGGAGTAGAGTATATATATAATAATAATAAACAAATTATGAAGGCGGATAAAGTAATAATCGCAACTCGGAGGTTTAAGTTATTCAGTTACAGGCTCGAGTCGGAGATGGATATGAAATCGCAAGGAAACATGGGCATACTATAAATGAATTAAAGCCAGGACTAATACCACTTGAATGTTATGAAAAAAATATAGTAAAAGAAATGCAAGGGCTATCTTTAAGGAATGCTGCAATAAAAATAATAGACAAATCAAAAAACAAAAAGATATACGAAGATTTTGGAGAAATGATGTTTACACATTTTGGAATTACAGGACCAGTTATAATTAGTAGCTCCTCTCAATTAGTAAGATATAAAAATATAAATAATTTATTTGAAGGAAAGGAAATAGAATTAAATATAGACTTAAAACCAGCATTAGATAGTGAAAAGTTAGACTTAAGAATAAGGAGAGATTTTGAAGAGCTAAGCAACAAAAAATTTAAGAATAGCCTAGATAAGCTATTGCCACAAAAAATGATAGAACCAATAATCAAAATTTCTAAAATAAATCCTGAAAAGAAAGTGAACGAAATAACAAAAGAAGAGAGAAAATGTTTAGGAGAGCTAATTAAAAATTTTAAACTAACAATAAGTGGATTTAGAGGAATAGAAGAAGCAATAATAACCAGCCGGAGGAATATCAGTTAAAGAAATAGAGCCTAAAACAATGGAATCAAAAATAATTAAGGGATTGTATTTTGCAGGAGAAGTAATTGATGTAGATGGATATACTGGAGGATTTAATTTGCAAATTGCTTTTTCAACTCGGACATGTAGCTGGGGAGGGAGGAAATGTTTAAAACAATAGAAGCAAATGCGCAAGGTCTATATATTGAGAAAAAATCAAAATTTATAGCGAATGTCTTTTATGTTACAAGTATAGAGGAAGCGGAGGAATTAATTAATAGTATGAAAAAACAATACCATGCTGCTAGGCATAACTGTTATGCATATAGAATTTTAAGCAAAGGCACAGTGGTAGAAAGACAAAGCGATGATGGAGAACCATCAGGGACAGCAGGAGCACCAATGCTAAATATACTTAACAAAAAGGAATTAGTAAATGTATTAGTTGTAGTTACAAGATATTTTGGTGGAATATTGTTAGGCACAGGTGGACTTGTAAAAGCATATTCGGAGGCATTAAACCAGGCTATACAAAATACAAAAGAGGTGGAAAAAGAAAGCGGATATTTGTTAGAAGTAACTGCTACTTATGAGAAACAGAGAGAATTAGAATACATATGTGAAAAAAATAAAATTAATATAGTTTCTAAAGAGTATAAAGAGAGTATAAAGAATATAATAGAAATTTCGATAGAAAAATATGAAAAAATATTCAAAGAAAACGAGAAAAATGAAAATTGTAAGATAAAAGAAACAAAATATATAAATAAAACCGAATAATGCTTAAAATAAGCAAAAAAATCAAGCAATATTTAAAAAAAATAACAAAAAAATTAAAAAAATCGCAAAATCTATTGCCAAAATATGGAAAAAGATATATAATTTGAATTGTAAAAAATTTACAATTTTTAGTTAAGGAGGAAAAATATAAGTGAAAGACAAATTGTCAATTTTGGTAGCAGATGATAATGTTGAATTTGCAAGAACTTTAACAAACTGTATCGAGCAAGAGGAAGGAATGGAGGTTATAGGAATTGCACAAGATGGTATGGAAGCTGTAGATATGATAAACAATATAAAACCAGATGTTGCAATTTTAGATGTGATTATGCCACATTTGGATGGTTTAGGAGTATTAGAAAGAATACAAAATTCAGAGCTTGATAAAAAACCACTTTGTATAGTTTTATCAGCAGTTGGTCAGGACAAGATAACAACAAGAGCAATAGAATTAGGAGCACAATACTATGTTGTAAAACCCTTTGATATAAACCTGCTGATAAGAAGAATAAAGGAATTAAAATTCTATAAACCAATGACCTTCAAGAATACAGGAATAAGCAGAGAATACAAAGCACCATATATAGACATAGTACCAGATAAAAGGAAAGAGGTAGAAAACTTAGAAGCATTAGTCACAAATATTATTCATGAAATAGGGGTACCTGCACATATAAAAGGGTATCAATATTTAAGAGAAGCAATAATGATGGTAGTAAATGATATAGATATAATAAACCAAATAACAAAACAGCTCTATCCAGAAATAGCTAGAAGATTTAAAACGACTCCGTCAAGAGTAGAACGTGCAATCAGGCATGCAATCGAGGTTGCATGGGGAAGAGGAGAGCAAGATACAGTAGAGAGTATATTTGGATACACAGTGTCAGCAGCAAAAGGAAAGCCAACGAATAGTGAATTTATAGCAATGATTGCAGATAAACTAAGGCTAGAACTTAAATCAGCATAATGAAATTTATGGAAATATTGTAGAAAATATATAAATTGTGTAAAATGACACCTCCTTTAGTAGACAGAGTAAATAACTAAGCCTACTAAAGGAGGTATTTTAATACTTAAATTGATAAAAATTTATAATAAACATAAAAGCTAGTATTCTCGAGAAATACGCCTGCTCCAATAAATATCAGTTACAAAATAAAAGGGGCTGTCATTTTTTGGAGTACCATAAGCTTCAATTAAATGTTTAACTTCCTTTTCAACTATTTTAATAATATCTATATGGTCATTTCCCAGATTAGTTTTAAAAACACTTGTAGGAATATTATTTGGATTATAACCAACACCAACATATATATAATAATTCCCCTTTCTTTGCTTAATCGAAACACAATAATGATTACCGAACAAAAGGGAAAAATGTACTCATACATAAACAGTGTGGATTAGTAGGACCACCCTCCCAAACAGAAAAATTATATTTATTAGCAAGTTCACAAAAAGTCCAAGTAAACTGTTCAAAATCTTTTTCTAGTTTTACACATTTATCAGTCGTATATTTACCACTTGGATATTTAGCATCAAAAGCCTCTAACTTCATTTTATATTCACTAGTAATATTAGAAACATTCTCATAAAGTGGACTTAAATGAGATGAAAACTTTTTGGTTTTCAAATTCCAAAATTCCAATATTGCATGATCAGTTAAAATATTTCTTTCCTCCAATTCTTCAATAAAACTCTTATGATAAACCCTTTCATATTCTTCAAAGGCTTGAATATTCCAAAAAGTATTATAAAA
>JAAWCC010000075.1 GCA_022792975.1 Clostridia bacterium
GATGCATTTTTAAATAAAAAAATAAAATATACAGATATTCCAAATGGAATAGAAAAGATAATGAATATGTATGAAAAGAGAGAACTAAAAACTGTTGAAGAAATTCTGGTATTCGATAAAGAAGTAAGAGAAAAAACTAGAGAAATGATAGGCACGAGCTAGCATTGTTCGGAGAAGGAGCAGAGAGCAAGTAAGAAGAATGATAAAATAGCCTTAAATTCAAAAGTATTTTGAGGACACAAAACAGAAACTGCAATTTGTGGTTTCTGTTTTTTATGAAATAAAGAAGTTTTGCCTAAAATTATAAATTTCTATTGACAAAATCATTCAAAGGATATACTATAATACAAACAAAAGTTTTACGAATTATATTTATAAAGGGATGATGCCATTATGAAAAATGAGAAATTAGAAACAATTTCAAATCTTTTTGAGGGAGAAGAAATAAGAAGTATTTGGGATAGTGAAAAAGAAGAATACTATTTTAGTGTTGTAGATGTCGTTAAAGCATTAACTGATAGTTCTAATCCTAGAAATTATTGGAATATGTTAAAGAAAAGAATGACTGAAGAAGAGAAAAGTGAACTGTCCACAAAATGTGTACAATTAAAAATGAAAGCTAACGATGGTAAAATGCGTGAAACAGATACCTTAGATACAAAAGGAATATTAAGACTAATTGAATCAATACCAAGTCCAAAAGCTGAACCATTCAAACTTTGGCTAGCACAAATGGGAAATGATAGAATAGACGAAGTTTTTAATACAGAAATTGCTATTAATAGAGCGATAGATTATTACAGAGGACGAGTTTATGATGATAAATGGATTGAAGCTAGACTAAAAGGAATTTTAGATAGAAAGAAATTAACAGATGTATGGAAAGAAAATGGAATAACAAAGAACTTTGAATATGGAATTCTTACAAATGAAATATATAAAGAATGGTCTGGAATGAAAGCTTCACAATATAAAGAGTATAAAGGTATTAGAAAAGAGTCTTTAAGAGATAATATGTCAGATATTGAAGTTGCACTAACAGATTTAGGAGAAATAGCAACTCGTGAACTTGCAAAAAAGCATAAACCTTATGGATTAGATGAAAATAGAAAAGTTGCCAAAATGGGTGGTCATGCTGCAAAAGTTGCAAGGGAAGATATAGAAAAAAGTTTGGGAGAATCTGTTATTAGTGATAAAAATGCTTTAAGTTATAAATATCTAGATTCTAATAAATTAGATAAAAAGAAATTATCTAGAGGAAAGAAAAACGAAAGCGAATAAAATTAGTTAGAAAAAACTGTAATAAGAAAAATACCATGCAAGGTACATTTATTAAAAAGTTAATAGTAAAAATCAAAATTAATAATCTAAAAGGCTTGACCTTTTATGTGTTTCAGGCATTTCTTATGAATGCTTTCCTGCGTAAACACTAAGTTTGCAGTTATAACATTTCAAAAACACTTCAAAATCATTACATTGTATTAATATAATAAAGTATTTATAATATACTGTAATGAGGAGAAGGAGCATGAAAGTTTTTGTAAATCTTCCAGAGTTAGAAGCGGATAAAAAAGAACTTGAAAATAGAGTTGCAGACTTTCATGCAACTTTATTGATAGAAAAAATTAAAGGTTTAAATATTAATGATACATCTAAAAAGAAAATCCTAGAATTGATTTTAAAAGAGAAAAATAACTGCAAATAATAAGTTGAAAAAATCTTCTAAATATGCTACAATATGAACATAAATTAAAGATTTTACAAATATGCAAGTCTTAGTTTATATAGAAACCATTAACAATAATTATTGAAATGGAGGATGCAGTATGAATGAATTATGTAATTTGATAAGAACAGCAAGGCAAAAAAAGGGGTTAAAACAAAAGGAGGTCGCAGAACAAATAAATATGTCTACAGCCAGTTACAGTCGGATAGAAACAGGAGTTTGTAGACCTTCGATGGAGTCTCTAAGAAATATCTGTCGAGTTCTTGATTTAAGTTTCTCTGATGCAGTCGAAATATCTGGATATGCTAAATACGCAATTACCAGAATCAAAAGAGAAATATATCAAGAGTTAGGTATGGAACAACTTATGTGGGAACTAGAAAGATTATCTAAACAGGATTTAGAGCTAGTGATGGAGCTATTAAAGGCAGTTTCTAACCTTACACAAAAAGATAAAGATACAATTAAATTCATTCTTTCAAATTAATTCTTTCGTACAATCCCCTCCTTTAGATTAAGGAGGGGACTATAATTAAATTTGAAAGATAATGTAAATTACAAATAATTGAAGGTCTGCTTGCTTTAGTAGATAAATATTATCTAAAAATACTTTTTAATTCATTATAACTTGCTCTTGTCATCTGTGATTTACCATTTTCCCAATTCTTAATAACTGATAAACTTTTTCCAAGAATTCTAGCTAAATCAATTTGTTTAAGATTATTCTTTTTCCTAAAATCAAGTATAGCTTTACTTGGATTGTCTAAAAGGAAAGCAATATAATCATCATTGATGAAAATTTTATCTTCAATGTCCAATTCTTTTATAACATCTTTAATCAAATTAATATTAACAAGTTTTAATTCTCTATTTTCAAGTCTATCTAAAACACCTCTATCGCATCCAAGTTTTAAGCATAAATCAGATTGCTTTATATTAGCAAGTCTTCGATAATATTTTATTTGCTGTCCTATGGTACTATTTTCATCTATTTTTGGAATCTTCCAAACAGCGTGAGTCTTTACAGTAACTTCATGCTCTAACTTGTCCTTTAATTTATAAAAAAGATTGCTAATTCTTGTTACACCGATTTCCAACATGTGAATATTGCATTTTCAATACAGCGTGCGACATATGTTGCAAGTTTTATATTTTTATCTAGATTGAAGCTATTTATGCCTTTTATTAATCCGAATTGTTCCTATTGAAATAAGATCATCTTGCTCTATATTAGTAGTAGAGTATTTTTTTGCAACATGGGCAACAAGTCTTAAGTTTCTTTCTATTAAAATATTTCTAGCTTCTTCGTCTCCATTTTTTAGTCTTTCTAGGAATATTTTTTCATCCTCTTGGCTTAATGGTTCAGGGAATAGATTAGAACCTTGTATGTATCCGGACTGCAAACATTGCAGATTTTAGGAAGAAAAGGAAGCCGGAAAGGGTTATGCTTGCTATCATTTATTTATACCTCCATTTTTGGGCTTTAAAAAAGTCTTTTTTCACATATTCAAGTATATTAGCAAAAGTTTTAATTTGTGCCTGACCTTTGTTAATTTATTTATATGAGCTTGTTTTACTTGACGGCTTAAATATAATTTTGTATAATTTAAGATATTAAGGAGGGCTTTTTATGTTAGACCTAGATGAGAATAAAAGAGATTTGCAAGAACTAAAAGATAGATTTTTTAAATTAATAGATACAATAGGAACTAAGGAGAAACTCGAAGCTGAACTTAAAAAACTTGAAGAGAAGACTATTGTGACTGGTTTTTGGAATGATACTAAAAATGCTAATAATATTCTTCGTGATATAAAGGAAGTTAAAAATAAATATACAAGTATTGTTTCTATAAATAATGATTTAGATAATTTGATTGAGACAAATGAGTTTTTGATGCTTGAAAATGATGATGAAATGGCAAATGACTTAGATAGAAGCACATCTAAGTTGAGAGAAAGTATAGAGAAACTTGAGACTAAAATGTTTCTATCTGGTAAATTTGATAGAAACAATGCAATAATTACACTGCATCCTGGTGCAGGGGGAACAGAATCACAGGATTGGGCTCAGATGTTATATAGGATGTATTCAAGATGGGCGAGCCGTAATCGGATTTATTTTGAAAGAGACTGATTTTCTTGAAGGCGAGGAAGCTGGAATAAAGAGTGTTACAGCGGTCATAGAGGGAGAATATGCTTATGGTTATCTTAAAGGAGAAATGGGAGTTCATAGATTAGTTAGAATTTCACC
>JAAWCC010000005.1 GCA_022792975.1 Clostridia bacterium
ATAAAAATAATACACAAAAAGAAGATAGCATGTGATTTCACATAAATATCTTCTTTTTATTCCTTCTTAAGGCTTTTCCTCTAGTGTTAATTCTATGTTCATGTCTTTTTTGTCTCTAACAATTTTTAGCTTAATTTTGTCTCCTATTTTGTAGTTCTCTTTTATTGCATTTATATCATCTACTGATTTAACTTCTTTTCCTTCAACCTCTGTAATTACATCTCCAACTTGAAGTCCTGCTTTTTGAGCTGCTGAAAAGTTTTCTATTTTACTTATATACACACCTTTTGGAAGTTTATATTGGTTTGCTATATCATCTGTCACTTCAATTCCTTCTATTCCAAGATATGGTCTAAGTACTTTTTTGTGCTCAATAAGTTGGTTTACTACATCAGTTGTAGAATTTATAGGGATTGCAAATCCTATTCCTTCTATTCCTGTTCCTGAAAGTTTTAGTGTATTTATTCCTATTACTTCGCCCTTGCTATTTACAAGTGCTCCTCCGCTGTTTCCTGAATTAATTGCAGCATCTGTTTGTATAGCAACATATTTTCCACCATCTGATGTATTTACTGTTCTATTTACTGCACTTATTATTCCTGATGTAACTGTTGTGTTTAATCCAAGTGGACAGCCTACTGCCATTGCAAATTCTCCTACTTGAACACTTTCTGAGTTTCCAAGTGTTGCCTTTGTAAGTCCATCTTTGTTTATTTTTATTACTGCTAAATCAGTTTGGTCATCTTTTCCAACAATTTCTGCATCATATACAGCTTCGTCATTATATAAAGTTACTTTTACAGATTTTGCACCTGTTATTTCATAGTAGGAAGAGCTTGAGTTTCCACTTACTACATGATTATTTGTTAAAATATACCCATCTTCTGAAATTATTATACCTGAGCCTGTTGCTGTTTGTGTACTTGCTCCGAAAAATGAATTTACACCAAATTCTATTTGAATTCCAACAATTGATGGTAATATTTTTGCTGCAACTCCCATTGACGTTTCTGAATATCCTTGAAGTGATACTGCTTGGGCATTTACTTGTGTACTTTCTTTAACACTGTTTGTCTTTTTTTGCTCTTGTTCTTTACTAATACTCTCATCTTCAAATATCTTTTCTCTTATTTGGGGAATACCGAAGCATGTCCCAATTACCAAGCTTGCACCGATTATTCCAGAGGCAAAAGGTATTATAACTGATTTTGTAAAGCTTGCCTTAGCTTTAGATGGCTTTGTCACTGTTACACTCTTAAAAGAATTATCATTTTCCTCCATTATGAATTCCTCCATTTTTTCAATTTCTATATATTATATTACACTTCTTTTGTGTCTACTATGTGAAAAGCTTGTAAAGGTTCATAATTTATTTGTTCTCATTTTTTTCTTGTTTATGCTTTTTAATTGCTTCTAATCTATCTCTTTTTGTTTCTAATTTTCTTTTTATTATTAGATTCTTTATTAAGATCTTTTTTAATGCTTCTTCTTTTACATCAGCAATCAGAGTTCCGGTCTTTTGCAATTGATACTTTTCCTGTTTCCTCTGATACTACTACTGCGATTGCGTCTGATTCTTTTGATATTCCTATTGCTGCTCTATGTCTTGTTCCAAGCTCTCTTGCAATGTCTTTATCTCCTGCAAGAGGTAACATGCAAGCTGCTGCCTTTATCCTTCCTCCACTTATTACAACTGCTCCATCATGGAGGGGTGTTTTAGGCACAAATATGTTTACCAAAAGTTGTGGTGATATTTCTGCATCCATAGCAACTCCTGTTGCTATTATATCTTTTATTTCTATATCTCGTTCTAATACTATTAGTGCTCCTGTTTTTTCTTTTGAGAGTTCAAACGCTGCTATTGCTACCTTATATATTTCTTCTTTTGTTTTCGTTTCTATGTCTTTGTCTATTCCAAAAAATCTAGTTAATTTATTGCTTCCAAGTTCTTCTAATGAGCGCCTAAGCTCTGGCTGGAATAATACAACAAATACGGTTCCATATGTTACAAAAGAGGTTAATAAATAATTAAGTATGTTTAAGTGTAAAAGTGAACTTATTCCCATAGCTATTATGAATATACATATTCCTTTTAGTAATTGCCATGCTCTTGAGTCTTTTACTATTTTGAATAACTTTACTAATAACATTATCACTATTGTAATGTCAATTACTAGTAAAATTAGCTTTAATGGGTTGTCATATAGTTCTTGTGCATACGAAGTAATTACATTCATTAAGTTGTTTGGCACTGTTGTCATAATATTACCATTCATATACCTGCCTCCTTTTTCTACATATTTACTAAATACCATATCAATGTTCCTGCAACTGATAAAAGCATTGCTACAACTAATACTATTATCACTATATTTTGGATTAATTTTCTTTTATCTAATGGCTTTTTATTTTTTACTGTCCTTTTATCTGCTTCTTTTTTCTTCATTTATATTCCTCCTAATTTTTCTTTTATAATTAGTTATATCATATATTCGTTATAAATTCAATAATTTATGGTGATTTTTTTGAACTCCACCTACAAATAATATAACTCATTTGCTTATTAAAATTAATGCGCCAAGCTTCCCCCTCTTAAAAGAGAAGGAGGCTCGGCACAGATAATGGCTTTCTTGTTTTTCACCCTTTTACTGAATATACAATTTCCTATTGGGACTTGTGGGAAGCTTTGGTAACTCTAAATCACTTATTTGTTTTTTTGTATAGAGCACACTATAAATCTCAGATTCTCCTCCAGATATTTTCTCTTTCTGTAATACTGTCCAAGTCGCACCAGAAACTATTATACTTTCTTTACATTTAAAATATAATCCATTTTCTTTATAAGAGCTTACAGCCTCCGTTTCTGTACTCCCGTCTGTATAAATGTCAGAGAAAACACCTTCAGCTTTATTATGCATATGGAGCAATGTAAATCTCTTATTGGGCTCCACAAATCTTACTCCTGAAAGATTATTATTGTCTAAAAATTTCTGGAACCACAAACTCCTAAAATAAGCAAACCTCTCGTCAATTTTTCCACCTGAAAGACATATTATTCCACTGATTGGTTCTCCCTTGTCAGTGAATGCTCTTCCCCTATACAGAATCCTTTTCCCATCTCTGGGTGTCCATATTGAAATTCTATCTGTTCCATCTGGAAAAACAGTGTATTTTATAGAGTGTATTCCATCAAGGTACCGACTTTTGCTGACACATTCTATGGCTCCATCTTGAAGTATCCTCGCTTTCCATCCATTTCCAAAAATTTCCTTCTCAGTCTGGCGCTCAACCAATGCTCCACTGGTAGTG
This sequence comes from Clostridia bacterium, assembly GCA_022792975.1. Next base: position 3,310 of record JAAWCC010000005.1, read on the forward strand.
CTGAACTTACCATCAATCATTTTGATACAAAGTATAGCCATTTCTTCTCTTTCCCTACTAACCATTATTGGTGTTCGTTCCCAAAGTATAAGTTTGTCACCTCTTATACTCCTGCTTTTCAGCTAGGCCTTTTTCAATATTATAGGCTATTTGCCCTTGAGTTTATATTATATCACGTTTTGAGGAAAAATACAATAAAAAAGCTCCTACATTTGGAGCTTCTCTATTATTTATTAAAGTAATTCAAGTAAAACTATTTCTGCAGAATCGCCTCTTCTTTTTCCGAGCTTTACTATTCTTGTATATCCACCTACTCTATCTTGATACTTTGGTGCTATTTCATTAAATAGTTTTGCTGGCAAGTCTATGTTTTTACCTTCATTATCTTTTACTTTATTTATTTTTGTCATTATTTTTCTTCTTGCATTTAGTCTTGATGGCATGTCTTTTTGTCTTTTTTCTGTAACTTCTTCCTTAACAACCTTTAAGTATTCTTTACCATTTTTGCTTTTTGCTATTTCTGTTACTTTATTTCCTTTGCTATCAAGTTTAGCACGAATTACTTTTACTTCTACTTCTTCAAAGTTATCTTTTTCTTTAACTGCAAGTGCTATTATACTATCAACTATTGATTTTACTTCTTTTGCTCTTGCTTCAGTTGTTTTGATCTTTCCATTTAAAATCAAATCTGTACTTTGAGTTCTAAGCATTGCTAATCTTTGGTCAGTAGTTCTTCCTAATTTTCTATTCTTTGCCATTTTTTAAGGTCACTCCTTCCATTTATGTTCATTTTTACTCTTCTTGAGCGAAGTCTAGTCCTAGAGAATGTAGCTTGTTTGTTACTTCGTCTAATGATTTCTTTCCTAGGTTTCTAACTTTCATCATATCAGCTTCTGTCTTATTTGCTAAGTCTTGGACTGTTGATATTCCAGCTCTCTTTAAGCAATTAAAGCTTCTAACTGTTAATTCTAAGTCTTCAATTGACATTTCAAGTACTCTTGCTGTCTTAGATTCTTCTTTTTCAACCATTATTTGAGTATTTTTTGCAACTTCTGATAAATCAATAAATAGACTTAAATGCTCTGTTATAACCTTCGCAGCAAGTGAAATTGCTTCATATGCTTTTAAACTTCCATCTGTCCATACTTCTATAATTAATTTATCAAAGTCGACCATTTGACCTACTCTAGTATTTTCCACTTGATAGTTTACTTTTCTTACAGGTGTGAATATTGAGTCAATAGGTAATACAGAGATATCTTGATTATCTTTTTTATTCTTGCTAGCTGTATTATACCCTCTACCCTTTTCTACTGTCATTTCACAGGCAAAACTTCCACCTTCTGATACTGTTGCAATATGTAAATCAGGGTTTAGCACTTCTATTGTTCCATCTGTAATAATATCTGAGGCTTTAACTTCTCCTTCGCCTTTGAAGTCAATTCTTATAACTTTTTCTTCGTTGTCATATGATTTGAATCTAACACCTTTTAAATTTACTATTATTTCTGAAACATCTTCAACTACGTTTGGAACTGTCGAAAACTCATGCACAACTCCCTCAATTTTAACACTTGTTATTGCACATCCTGGAAGTGATGAAAGCAAAATTCTTCTCAAAGAATTTCCTATTGTTACACCATATCCACGTTCTAATGGTTCACATATAAATTTCGCATAGTTATTCTGTTCATCCATATTTGTACATTCAATATTGGGTTTTTCGAATTCTATCATTAATTTACCTCCTAAATTTAATAACTATTATTTAGAGTATAATTCTACTATCAAATGTTCTTCAACTGGGATGTCAACATCTTCTCTAGATGCTAGTCTAACTACCTTACCACTAAAATCTTGGGCATTTTTTTCAAGCCATGCTGGGACAGGTCTTGAAGCGCTTATTTCTATATTTTCTTTAACAATTGATTTGTCCTTCTTATTTTCTCTAACCTTTATTACATCTCCTGGTTTTACTAGATAAGATGGGATGCTTACTTTTCTTCCGTTTACTTCAAATAAACCATGGTTTACTAAAAGTCTTGCTTGTGGTCTTGAACTACCATATCCAAGTCTATATACTACATTGTCTAGTCTGCTCTCTAATAATATAAGTAGGTTTTCACCTGTGATACCCTTACGGTTTGAAGCCATTTCAAAATATTTTCTGAATTGGTTTTCTCTTACTCCGTAAAAAGCTTTAGTTTTTTGTTTTTCTCTTAATTGGATACCATATTCTGAAAGCTTAGCCTTCTTTTGTCCATGCTCTCCTGGTGCATAATTTCTTCTTGAAATTGCACATTTATCTGTATAACATCTTGAACCTTTTAAGAATAATTTTTGTCCCTCTCTACGACAGATACGACATTGTTCTTCTTTATATCTTGACATGAGTGTATTACAC
>JAAWCC010000076.1 GCA_022792975.1 Clostridia bacterium
AAACTACATCACTTTATAGTATCGTTCAATACCTAAATAATCCAGAAATAAATATCACGACTATTGAGGATCCAGTAGAAATAAGAATAGCAGGATTAAATCAAGTAGAAATAGACTCAAAAACATCTTTTATAGATTCACTGAGAACAGTTTTAAGACAGGATCCTGATATAATCTTAGTTGGAGAAATAAGAGATAGAGAAACAGCAGAAATAGCAATGCAGGCAGGACAAACAGGACACTATGTATTATCTACAATACACACAATAGATGCAATAGAAGTAATTACAAGACTTAGAAAAATGGGAGTATCAAATTATGATATTTCTAGTACACTTGCAACAACTGTTTCTCAAAGATTAGTTAGAAAGCTTTGCCCACACTGTAAAAGAGAAAGAGATTTTAATCACGAAGAGCTTGAGTTTATACATTCTATTGAAGAGAAGGACAATGTTAAATTCAATTTAGAGGGAAAGAAAACTTATGATGCAGTGGGATGTAGTGAATGTAATAATATTGGATATTATGAAAGAATTGGTATATTTGAGGTTTTAGTTTTAGACGAGAAGCTTAGAGAATTAATTACCAATGACGCTTCTACATTCCAAATTAAAGAGCAAGCAATGCTTGGTTCATATAGACCACTTGTAGTTGATGGAATAGGAAAAGTATTAAGTGGTGTAACAAATATGGCAGAGTTAAATAGAAAAATGCGTTTATATTAAAAAATGGAGGAAAGAATAGATGGTTCAGATAGAAAGAATTTTAGATGAGGCTATTAAGAGAGATGCATCAGATGTTCACTTAATATGTGGAAACAAGCCAATGCTAAGAATAATAAGAGAGTTAGTTCCAGTTACAGATTCAGATGTTTTAAATGAAGACGATATGACAGAGGTATATGACTATTTCATAAGAGGAAATATAGAAAGAGATAGAGTATTTGCAGAAACAAGAAAAATAGATATGTCTTATGAATATGGAGATATAAGATTAAGGGTAAATGTTTCAGTTCAAGAGGATATTCCCCTTTTCACATTGAGGCTTATAAAAAATACACTGCCACCTTATGAAGCTTTGGGAATACCAGATGTTGTTAGAAGAATGCTTGAACAGCCTCAAGGCTTAATCCTAGTTACAGGAAAGACAAACTCAGGAAAAACAACAACATTAAATGCTCTTATTGACCAAATTAATGAAAACTTAAATAAAAAGATATTAACACTGGAAAACCCAGTTGAATATAGACACAGATCAAAAAAATCAATAATTGTACAAAAAGAGATAGGAAATGGAAAAGATGCACTTTCATTTAGCGATGGTGTAAAAAACTCTCTTAGAGAGGACTGTGACATAGTAGTAATCGGAGAGATAAGAGATAAAAGCACAATGGAGGCTGCAATCGAAACAGCAGAATCAGGGCACTTAGTAATTGGTACTTTACACACAAAATCTTGTGCAGAGACTCTAGATAGAATGATAGACTTCTACGAAGTTAGAGATCAAGCAAGTATCAAGTATTTAATTGCCTCTTTACTAAAGCTTGTTTTATCTCAGAGATTAATAAAAGGGCTAGATGGAAGCTTGATATTAGTTCCAGAGGTTATGGTTGTTGATAGTATAATTTCAGGACTAATTAGAAAAGAAAAACTTGGGACTTCTGAAGTTGAGGATGCAATTCAAAGTGGAACAGAAAAGGGAAATATAAGTTTAATAAATTCTCTTGCTCAACTATTCGTTGATGAGAAAATAACATTAGAGCAAGCAAAGGCCCAGATAGAAGAAAAGAATGTAGAAGTACTAAATAGAACAATAATGCAGTTAAAAATTAAGAAAGATAGATTACTTTAGGAAATTTTAAGAAGGGAGGTATAGAAAATGCCTGTATACAAATACAAAGCACTTACTGACAATGGAATAATAGTTACAAATACAATTGAAGAAAGCAGCAAATATTTAGCAATTAAAAAGCTAAAAAGAAATAACTTAATTCCAATTAATGTAGACAAGTCATTACAAAGGACAAAATCGAAGAGGACAGTCAGAAAAAATACAAGAGGTATAGAAGAAGTATTAAAAGATGTTGATACAGCAAATCTTTTGATAAGTAGACAGACTCAGAAATCAACTTATTTTGATAAAATATACCATAGCATTACTAAATCAGATAGAATAACTTCAAGGGATATTATAGTATTTACACAAAATTTCTTCTTACTAAAAAAAGCAAATTTCAATAATATCCATGCCCTTAATACAATAATTGATAGTACAGAAAATTATACTTTTAGAGGTATATTAGAGGATATTTTAGCAGGAGTTGAGGCTCGGAGAAAACATGTATTCAACAATGGAATATTATGAAGATGTTTTTCCCTACCTTTATATTAACATGATAAAGGTAGGAGAGATGTCAGGAAACCTGACTAATGCACTCGAACAAGCCTTGGATTACTTAGAGGAATCGGATTCTATAAATAGAACATTAAGAGGAATTTTGATACCAAACTTAATCCAATTTGTATTACTTTTAGTAATGTTAATTGCAGGAACTTTAGTTGCATTGCCTGCAATTCAAGGCTTATATGATCAAATGGGCTCTAAGTCAACCCTGCCACCAATAAGTGTTTGGTTCTCAGGAGTAATAGACTGGATACTAACTTTTTGGTATATACCAGTTGCATTAATTGGAGGTGCAATTGCAGCCATTACTTGGTATATAAATACACCAAAAGGAAAGTTCAATTTCCATCAATTCAAATATACAATGCCTGTTTTTGGACAATTGATATTTGCAATTGACTTCTCAAGACTTATGAGAGCAATGTTATTAAACCTTAGAAATGGAATGAGAATACAAGAGGCATTAGAGGTTTCTAAAAACGTTAGTAAAAATTTGGTACTATTATCAGTAATAGAGGCATCTATGAACAACATCTTAATTGGTCAGTCTTGGATTGAGCCATTTGAGAGGTCTAGATTGACATCTCCAATGATGACTGAGATGCTTAAGATTGGTATGAGTACTGACTTAGCACAAATGATGGAAAAATTAGTTGAATATATGGATATTGATATTAAAAACTTACTTGATAAAACTATAAAAGTATTGCCACAATTGGTATACGGAGTTGTTGGTGTCGTACTGATATTTTTCGTATTAGTTGTACTTGTTCCTTGTATCGAAGTATACATGGGAGGCTGGCTAATTTCTGCTTATAACCTGTAATATGGCTTAATAACTTTTTGGTTTAATAAAATTAGTTAATAGAAAGATATATATTTTTTTAATCTATTACTTGCTGGGCAACTCTTCGGATTATAAGATCTAAAGAAGAGTTGTCCAGATTTGCATAAATTATCTTTTATTACATTCCAATCACTAAATTAAATTTCAGCTGCTTTCTACTCATTTGGCGGAGGTAAAATGCCTAACTAAAAAATTATGCCACCTATTCTTACAAGCACAAGCATTTGACATAAAAACTTTACAAAAAATGTAAAAATTTAGTCGTAACCCTTGAAAAATCTACTTAAATGTGATATCATATTTATAGTAATTTTTTAGAAAAGAAGGAGATATAATGGGAGATAAGCTTGCAAATGTATTAATTGTTTTTATGATGGTTGTTATTCTTGGGCTTGGTGGAATGTATTATGTAAAGGCTATTGGTGGTGGAAATAACGTTTCTGCTGGCAATTCTGCGCAGATTCAAGAGCAAATACAAGGTAATATAACTACAATTAATAATGACAATGGTACATTGAGTGTTAATGCAGAAGAAAATAGAAATACAATTGGTCAAGTGTCTACTACTGGAAACAATTTCTATACTCAAAACAATAGTACTGCTAACAGATACTACTATAATCAACTAAATGAGTATTCTAAAGCAATCTATGATGCGATTGTAAATAATATTGGAAAACTAAAGAATGGTAATGAGAGAATAGATATAGATTATGATTTTTCACAGGTTTGGAATAATGGAAATGGAGATACAGAATTAAACGAATATTATACTGACGCAATTAACGCATTAAATCTTGATTATCCAGCATTATTTTATATAGACTTTTCTAAAATGTGGTTAACTATTGAAAAAGTTTCAAGTTTTTTTAGCACTAAATATAGCCTATATATAAAACCAAAAGACCATCCAAATTACTATGCAGACGGATATAACTCTAGATTAGAGGTTGAAACTGCAATTAAACAAATAGAAAATGTAAAAGAGCAAGTAAAGCAAACTTGCACAGGAAGTGATTATAATAAAATAAAGAAATTACATGATTGGCTAATCGATTATATGGAATATGATATGTCATCAAATAATAAAGCTAATGTATATGGTGCCATGGTTGAGAAAAAAGGTGTATGTGAAAGCTATGCAAGAACTATGAAGTACATATTAGATGATATGGGAATAGAATCTATATTAGTAACTGGAACAGCTACCAATTCTAATGGAAGAACAGAAGACCATATGTGGAATGACATCAAGGTAGATGGAAACTGGTACGCATTAGATGCGACTTGGGATGATCCAGTTATAATAGGCGGGGGAAAAGCTAACGACGAGATTAAGCATAGATATTTTTTAATAGGAAGCAGAGATTTATATAAAAATCACAGTGAGAAATTAAAAATATCAGAAGCTGGAAGAACATTTAGCTTACCAAAACTTTCAATGAATAATTATTAAAATTGTATAAAAATGGCTCGGTTTGTAAATAATACTAAAAAAAGAAATGAGTTGGTATTATGAACAAACGAGCTATTTTAATATTAACTGCTCTAGTATTATTCTTTGGTGCAGCGTATATAACTACTTTAAAGTTTGATGAGCAAAAAAAAGAGAACATCTTAGCAGATAGAATAGAAATCCAAGAAAACGAGGTAGAGATAATAAAAAATGAAACAGTGTTAAGCGCTAATACAGAAGAAACAAAAACAACACCAAACACAGAATTAGTATTAAAAAAAATATACAAAGACTGTGGTCACTCGAAAATAGAGAGTGCAACTTTACCAGAAGAAATGGTAAATTTAAATAGAGAAGAATTAGCGGAAAAATATAAAACCTGGGAAATAGAAAAATTTGCTAAAGAGGAAGTTATATTAGCAAGGGAGGTATCTAGTTTTTGTGGAGAGCACTTTTTAGTAATAGAAGAGAATGGTATTGTGTCAATTTATAATTTAGACGAGGCAGGAAATAGGAGCTTAAAAGAAGTATCAGAAATAGCATATGAATATCTTCCAGAAACAGATAAAATAATCTTAAAAAATCGGAATCTATGTATATAGCCTAGAGGATTTAAACAAAATAAAAGAAGACTACGAGGCATAAAAAAGGAAAGCAAGAAAAAAGAAAGAGAAAAAGACAAGGGGACGGAGCTTTTGTCTTAAGGTTCAAATCTTTTTGAAACCCTAAGACAAAAGCTCCGTCCCCTTGTCTTTTTCTCTTTCTTTCTGCCTCTCTTATTTCAATTTTTCCTTTTCGTCTTTGATATATTTCTGCATATTGAAGGCACGGAAGTAGAGAACTAAAGCTAATATTGTTGCGACTAATGCTATGCAGTAAATATAGATTGAGAAATCATATATGGTTGCTTCTAAAATATTATTATTTAAGTAGCGAATAACCAACGAACATGCCATTGCCATATAAAATAGCACTGTTGCAAGCTTTCCATACCATTTGCTTGAGACTACAAGTTCTTTTCCATAAAGGAAAGAAGCACCTGAAATCATTGCAAATTCTTTTATAACAACAATGGCAAGTATCCAAAATGGAATTATTCCTTTAATACAAAGTGTAACAAGAATTGCAACCTGCGTAGCTTTGTCTGCAAAAGGATCCATTAATTTTCCAAAATCAGTTATGAAATTAAATTTTCTTGCAATAGCTCCATCCAATACATCAGTTAATCCAGAAATAACGAGAAGTATTAA
>JAAWCC010000077.1 GCA_022792975.1 Clostridia bacterium
GCTAATCATAATGATAGTGCTGATAGCCATAGTGCTTGCGCTTGTTGTATATAATATCGTTATAAGTAAAAGAATTAAAAACTTCAAAGATATAAATCAAAAAGTAACAAGCTTAAATGTATTGCAAGACTTTATGGCAACCATTGGAGAGGATGGCTCAGTAGACGACAAGATACAGAAAATAAACGATATATTAATTGAGCAATATGCTATAAAATATTCAACAATAGTAGCTTTTGATGGCTCAGAATACGTAGTTAAATCATCAAATGTAGACAAAAAACACTGGGATACTTTAAGAAACTTACAAGAGGAGGAAATATTTAAAGATAGCATAGAAACAGCAAAATCAAAATATGTAACAGTAAATACAGAGGAAGAAAGATTGCCATACCAGAAAATGGAATTTGGAAGAGCAAAATCAGCAATGTTTTTCCCACTTTATATAGATAATGTATATATTGGATATTGGATAATAGAAAGTGGTAGAATGCACGCCTTTGACAATGTTGATACAACAATTTTAGAGGTGGTAAAAGAAAATATAATATCAATATTCAAGATAGTATCATACCAAAATATAATAGAAAATCTAACAAGACAGGATTTATATTCTGATCTTAAAACAGTAGAATACTTATATGAAAAAGGAAGGCATACAATAGACAGTTACACAACATCTACTGTATGTATGTTTAAGATAGCCAATCTAGAAGAAACAAATAATAAAGTAAACAGAGACACTGGAAATCAAATGATAATAGATATTTGCGATTATATAAAGGACAGGCTAACAAGAGAATACATTTTTGTTAGATATATGGGGCCAAAATTCGCAATAGTATTTTCAGGAGTAGAGCTTGAAGGGGTGGTAGACTTCTTAAATGACTTAAAGAAGGAAGTAGAAGCTTTAGAAATAGAAGATGTTGTTACAGCTGAAGAAAATGAAAAACTAGCTGATAATAAAAAGAAGAAGGTTATAATGACAAATCCTAGATTAAACTTTGTTATTACAACTTACTATAAAGGAACAGCCTTGGAAAGAACGTTAAAAAAGCTTGAAGAGTATTTAGATACAGCTGATAGCAAAGAAAGTGACATTAATAATATATAAGAATAAAAAAATCTTAGGAGGTAAAAAATGGATTTTGATAAAACAATGAATTTTAAAGTAGAGAATGAAAACAACATAAAATACAAAGAGGTATTAAAAGAAGTTTACAAAGCACTTGATGAGAAAGGATACAATCCAGTAAACCAAATAGTAGGATACATTCTATCAGGAGATCCAACATACATAACAAGCTATAATGATGCAAGAAATATAATTAGAAAAGTAGAAAGAGACGAGCTTTTAGAGAAAATGGTTAGATTTTATATAGGAATAGACGAATAAATGAGAATTTTAGCAATTGACTATGGTGATGCAAGAGTACGGAATTGCAATAACAGACCCACTAGGAATAACAGCTCAAGGATTAGAAACAATACATTATGATGGAAATGACAAAATTGTGTTAAAAAGATTAGAAGAGTTGTTGACAAATTATGAAGTTTCGGACTTTGTAATTGGAATGCCAATAAATATGAATGGAACATCAGGACAAAGAGTAGAAAAAACTAAAAAATTTATACATAAATTAAAATGCAAGTTTAATAATATAAATATACACACAGTAGACGAAAGGTTAACAACAGTTGCAGCGCATAAAACTATGAATTTTCTAGAGGTAAAACCTAAAGAAAAAAGAGGAATAGTGGATACAATTTCTGCTGTTTATATTTTAGAAATGTATATAAACCGTCATTAAGATTGTAGAGATACAATTATAAAAATATATATAAAGTTTGAAAGGAGAATAAATATGGACGAGGAGGAATTAGATAACGTAATCGTATTAAACGACGAAGATGGTAATGAAGTTAATTTTGAATTTTTAGATTTAGTTGAATTAGATGGAGAAGAATATGTAATATTATTACCAACAGATGAAGCTGAAGATGAGCCAGGAGAAGTGGTAATATTGCAAGTTGAGGACACAGATTCTGAAGAAGAAGAATCTTATGTAAGTGTAGAAGACGAAGAAATATTAAATAAAGTATTCGAAATGTTCAAAGAGAAATTCAAGGACGAATTTGATTTTATTGACGAAGACAAAGATTAGTAAAAAAGGCTCCTATAAAGGGGCTTTTATTTTTGATTTCAAATATATTAGGCTTATGAACCCCATGAGTACCGAAATCTTAGAAACTTAATAAAAAAATGATTACGTCTTAGTACGTAATCATTTTGGTTGTGTAATCTAGGTTTGAATATGAGTCATTTTCATAACCTAATGTATATATATTAGTTGCTTGTATATCTTTTTCTAACATCATTAGAAGTTTTCTATTTCTACATGTTGTTGTAAAATTCTTTACTGAGGTCACTACTGGAAGCTTTTTGTTTTCCTTTGATATTTCTGATAGTATTTCTTGTCCTTTCGAGTTACAACCAAGAACTCTTATATATGGCTCTATCTTTTTTGAGGTTTCCATATCTTCTTTTGTATATCCTAAAAGTGCATATAACAAAATTCTTTGAATTCTAGTTTGAGTATATCTCTTAGTTTTTACCATTTCCATTAAAGTACTAAGTGAATTACATGAGTTTGCTGCATTTTTTATAGAGTTTTCTAAGCCTTCACTTACATCTGGTAAATTTGCAATTTGAGCTACTGTCATATTTCTCAAAACAAACATTATCTCTTTTTCATAACATTCTATACCTTGAACATAGTGCCCTTTTTTTATAGCTTCTTCTAATATATCATAACAAACCTTGGGCATAGTTTTATCTACTGCATAAAAATTTCTTTCTATTGCGAACTTTCTAATTGCAGTTCCACTTGCAAATTCTCCCATTATTTCTTCACTATGGTATCCGAGGTCCAATTCTTTTTACTCCAATAGGAATTATAGGAGAACTAGTTGACTTTAGTGCTTTTAAATATTCTATTGCTAGAATATTATTTGGGGCAGATAGTATATTTGCGGATTTTCTAATATTATTTAGATACATCAAAAGTGCATTTTCCCTTGCTTTTGGGAAAGAGATACCTTTTGATAATTCATGTGATAGTAAAGACTTAAATTCCTCTGGTTGGTCGCATAAAATATCAGCAAATTCTTGAAGCACAGAAACATCATCAGTTTCACATCCAAAAGAAACTGCATCTACAATTTTTAATGAATTAAGTGTTTTTATTGCACCGAGTTGCGAAGTTTTCTGCACTTGATATACTATATATACATGGAAGCTCTAAGACAAGGTCAATACCATTTAGTAATGCCATTTTAGCTTTGGTCCATTTATCAACAATAGAAGCATTACCTCTTTGAACGAAGTTACCAGTAATTATTGCGATTGTGTAATTTGCATGAAATACTTTTTTAGCCTCATTCACATGGTAAAGATGCCCATTATGAAATGGGTTATATTCACCGAATTATAGCTAAGACGTTATCCATAAAAACCTCCGAAATTTCCTTTACAATAAAAATATTTATTGATATA
>JAAWCC010000078.1 GCA_022792975.1 Clostridia bacterium
AAAATATAGTATAATTATAAAATAATATTAAGAAAATTAATATAGAAACAAAAGAATTTTGAGAGGAGAAATACATGGAAATCCCATTTTTAAACAAACAAGAAGGCATTACTATGGTGGCATTAATTATAACAATAATCATATTAATAATATTAGCAGCAGTATCCATAAATCAGGTATTCAAAAGTGACTTTATACGGAATAGCAATTAAAAGTATAGAGGATTACACAAAGGCACAAGTAGAAGAAAATAAAGAAATGGAGGACTTATCAGGACACCTGCAAGATGTAGTAAATAAAATATCTGAAATTGGAATTAATAATGGAGATAAGGATAATCAGGGAGAACAAATAAAGAAAAAATATATAGAAGATAAATTAATTGCAAGATATGATGGAATAGAAAATACAAGAGAAGGGCATAAAGATAATGCCACAATATGGGAGGATATATCAGGAAATAATAGAGATTTAATAATGTATAATTCAGGAATAACTAAGACAGTATTCTGGGAAGAAGATGGATTAGTTAATGTAGAAGAAAGTGTAATGTGCTTGAAAACAAATTTAATACCAGAACTACAAACATTAAAGTCAGAAACAATAGAAATAGTATTATATTGTGCTCAAGATGGTACAAATGTTACAAGAGATGTTATAAATACAATTAGTGCAAATTATCAACCATGGTCAGGAGCAGGAGTTAATCTATCACAAAATCAACTCTTAGAGGTGTACAATCATGATAATGGAGGTACAGTAATTCCTAAAGCATATAATTTTGATAATTGCAAAAAGGTATATGTTGCAGTTGTCTTAGAAGAATATAATAATGGAAATGGATATACAAAGTTATATATTAATGGAAAAGAGTATAGTAAAGAGCTTAGAAAGGGAGAAATGGCTGCAATACAAGATATAAATGCAAATCATATTAGTATGTTTAATTTTTCCCCGTCAGCAACTAAGGATAATTCATTTGTAGGAAAAATATATAGTGCAAGAGTATATGGAAAAGCACTAAGTACAGAGGAAATAAAAAATAATTATGATTTAGATAATAAAAAATATAAAATAGAAGAGAAAGTGAACACAAAGATAGCAGGATATGTACAAGATAATTTATTTGCACAATATGATGGAATAATAAATACAAGAGAAGGACATAGAAGTGTAGGGGAATGGGAGGATATATCAGGAAATAATAGAGATCTAACAATGTATAATTATGGATTAGGTGAACAAAGATACTGGGAAAAAGATGGAATTGTGCAAACAACAGCAAGTACTATGTATATGAGTTCACAAAATATTCCAGAAATATGTAACTTTACAGAAGGAACACTGGAAGTTCTAATAAGAGCAGATGAAGATGGAACTACAAATTCTAGAGATATTTTTGGAATAATAGGAAGGAACACTCTGCCTTATATTGGCAGTGGCATATGTTTAGGGACGGGACGTACCGTCTGGGGCTGCTATTATGACAGAAATATGGAAGATTATATGACTACAAGCTTAAGAAATGAAGCTAATTGTATTTCGATAGTAGCAGAGCCATATAACAATGGAAATGGGAAAAAGAAAGTGTATGTAAATGGTGTTGAATGTGAAAGCATGCAAAGATATGGAGAAAAATTTTATATACAAGATACAAAATATTCAAATATATGGATGTTTAATATCACTGGAACAACTTGGATAAAGGATATTAGCAATTCATTTATTGGAAAAATATATGCAGCAAGAATATATGATCGAGCATTGAGCTCAGAAGAAATACAAAAAAATTATAATACAGACAAAGCAAGATTTGGAATTTAATACAAGGGGATAGAGCTTTTGGCTTAACAAATGTGCAAAGAAAAGAATAAAGAAAAAGTCGTTTTGAGTTAAAAAATTCAAGGCGATTTTTTATATAGTAAGAATTTTTTCAAATCTCTTGAAAAGGTTTAGACAATGAGATATAATGAGAGCATATTTTAATGAAAGGAGTGAGGCAGAGTGACTCCACATAATGAAGCAAAATTAGGCGAGATTGCTAAAACAGTCATCATGGCAGGGGATCCACTTAGAGTTAAATATATTGCTGAGAATTATTTAAAAGAAGGCAAACTTGTAAATAGTGTTAGAGGTATGTATTGTTATACTGGGAAATATAAGGATAAAGAAATCTCTGTTATGGCACATGGTATGGGCATGCCTAGTATGGGCATATATTCCTATGAATTATTTCATATTTATGAAGTTGATACTATTATACGAATTGGATCCTGTGGTGCAATTTCAGACAAATTAAATTTAAAAGATTTAATTCTTGTTGATAGATCTTATACAGAAGGAAATTACGCATATAATTTTGATAATAAAGAATGTTACATTGAAGCAGCAGATAGTAATTTGAATGAAATAATTGAGAATACAGCAAGAGAAGAAGGCATAAACTATATAAAAGGAGACATGCTTTGTAACGAGTGCTTTGATTTGTATGTTCCTGATAAAGATGCAATTGTAAGACGTGCTCCAAAAGATTTAGAACTCTTAGGATCAGAAATGGAAGCATTTGCACTTTTTTATAACGCAAAAAGAGAAAACAAAAAGGCTGCTTGTCTTCTCACAGTTGTAGATGCTCCAAAAGAGGCAGAAGGACTTACTGCAAGCGAAAGAGAAAATTCATTAAATGAAATGATAAAATTAGCTTTAGAAACAATAATTAAATTATAAAGGAGAAAAAAACATGGAAAAAATATCGATATTTGGACATAAAAATCCAGACACAGACTCAATTACATCAAGTCTACTAATGGAGAATTTAGAAAAGAAGCTAGGAAATGAAGGAGCAAAAGCATATAAACTTGGAAGGATAAATAAAGAAACAGAATTTGTACTAAACTATTTTAATATAAAAGAGCCAGAAACTCTTGAAAAGTTAGAAGAACAAGAAAAGGTCATTTTAGTAGACCATAATGACTTTGCACAAAGTGCTGATGGAATAGGAAAAGCAAATATAATAAGAGTAGTTGACCATCATGCAGTATGTGGATTTCAAACAGCAAGTCCAGTATATTACTTAGCAGAGCCTGTGGGTTGCACAGAAACTTTGATTTATGGATTATATAAAGAAAATAATATAGAAATAGATAAAACGATTGCGGGACTTATGGTAAGTGCAATTATTTCAGATACACTATTATTTAAATCACCAACCTGTACTAAAAAAGATATAGAAGTTGCAAATGAACTTGCAAAAATTGCACAGATAGATTTAAACACTTTTGGAATGGACCTGCTAAAAGCAGGAACCGATTTAAGCGATTTTACACCAGAAGAGTTAATATGTATTGATTCAAAGAAAACAGAAGCTAATAACATAAATATACAGGTTGCACAGGTAAATACAGCAGATATAGAAGATGTTTTAAAAGAGCAAGAAAAAATTGAACAAGCAATGGATAAATTTATAAATGAAAACGGAATAGATATATTTATATTTTGCATTACAGATATAATAAATAGCAATTCAGAAGCAATAATTTTAGGGGATAGAGCTGATATCGCAGAAAAAGCTTTTGAAAAGAAAATTGAAAATAATAGAATGTTTTTAGAGGGAGTGGTTTCAAGAAAGAAACAAGTATTCCCAGCACTTATCAAAAATGCCTAAATTAAATAAGGAGGATAAAATTATGCCAAATATCAAATTAGATTTAAGTCATACAAGTATTGGAATGGACAAGATTTTAGAATATAAAGAAGGAGTTAAAGAAATTGATAAGACTCTACGTACAAATCCAAATGCTCCAAAAGATTTTTTAGGATGGCTAGAACTTCCAAGCAATTATGATAAAGAAGAATTTGATAGAATAAAGAAAGCAGCAGAGAAAATTAAAAATGACTCAGAAGTATTTGTAAGCATAGGAATAGGAGGCTCTTACTTAGGGGCGAGAGCCGTAATAGATGCTCTAACAAGTTCATTTTATAACTATAAGAAGCAAAAAACACCACAAATGTTGTATGCAGGAAATAGTATAAGTCCAGTTTATCTAAATGAGTTGATTGAAGTAATAGGAGATAGAGATTTTTCAATAAATGTAATATCAAAATCAGGAACT
>JAAWCC010000079.1 GCA_022792975.1 Clostridia bacterium
GATTTAGTAGAGGCTTCAAAAGTATCTTCAGGTAATGTAAAACTTAACTTGGAGAATATAAACATAATAGAGCTTATAAACCAAACAACAGGAGAATTTGAAGATAAATTTAATGAAAAGAGCTTAAAACTAATTACAGACATGCCAAAAGAGGATATATTTGTTGAAGCTGATAGCAGATATATGTATAGAATTATCGAGAATATCTTTAGTAATATAGCTAAATATGCTTTGGAAAATTCAAGAGTATATATTGACATGACAAGGTCAGAAGATAGAGTAAAGATAGAAATAAAGAATATCTCTCAGGATAAGCTAAATATAAGTGAGGAAGAACTTATGCAAAGGTTTGTTAGGGGAGATAAGTCAAGAACTACGGAGGGAAGCGGACTTCGGTCTATCAATTTCAAGAAGTTTAGCAGAGCTTCAAAAAGGCAGCTTCAATATACGAATAGACGGAGACCTCTTTAAAGTAGAATTAGAATTTAATATAAAACAATAAAAAACTCTTATCTTAACTAAAATAGGTAACCCTATATGGGTATACCTATTTTAAATTTATCAACATGCTAACACAAAAAACAAATAATTCATACAAACTATTGTTTTTTAAATCTATTTGTAGTATAATAAAAAGCATAAGTTTATTTTAGCTTTTGGGGGAATTATAAATGAACGATAAAATAATTATAAAAGGTGCTAAGGAACATAACTTGAAGAATATAAATTTAGAGATACCAAGAGACAAGCTAGTTGTAATTACAGGTCTTTCTGGCTCTGGTAAATCTTCTCTTGCTTTTGATACTCTTTATGCAGAAGGGCAAAGGAGATATGTTGAAAGCCTTTCTTCTTATGCTCGTCAATTTTTAGGAATAATGGAAAAGCCTAATGTTGAGTCAATTGATGGATTATCTCCTGCAATTTCAATAGATCAAAAAACAACTTCAAAAAATCCACGCTCCACAGTTGGAACAGTTACAGAAATATATGATTATATACGTTTGCTATATGCAAGAATAGGCACTGCATATTGCCCTAACTGTGGTAAGAGGATAGAAAAACAAACTTTAGACCAGATAGTTGATAATATATTAGAATTACCTGAAGGAACAAGAATACAGGTACTTGCACCGATTATACGCGGAAGAAAAGGAGAATTTGTAAAACAATTAGAGGGGTATCAGAAGGAGGGATTTGTACGTGCGAGAATTGATGGAGAGGTTGTTGAGCTTACTGACGATTTAAGTATAGATAGAAAGAAAAAGCATAATATAGAGCTTATTGTAGATAGATTAGTAATAAAAGAGGGAATAAGAAATAGGCTTGCTGAATCGGTTGAAGTTGCTTTGAAAAATGCAGAAGAATTGGCCTTAATCGATATAAATGGTACAGAAAACAGAATGTATAGTGCAAATTATGCTTGTCCAGATTGTGGAATAAGTATAGGGGAGCTTTCACCAAGAATGTTCTCATTTAACAATCCATTTGGAGCTTGCCCAACTTGTACAGGTATAGGGTATTTAATGAGAATGGACGAAGATTTAATTGTGCCAGACAAAGATAAAACCTTGTATGATGGAATAAAAGCTTTTGGAGCAAGTACAATGAAAAAAGGAGATACCATGGCAAAGATGTACTTTGAAAGTATAGGAAAGCATTATGGTGTAGATATTAAAAAGCCTATAAAAAAGCTACCAAAGGATTTTTTAGAAAAAATATTATATGGAACAGGAGCAGAGGCAATAGATTTTGAATACGAATCAGCAATTGGCTCAAGAAAATTTACAGCACCATTTGAAGGAGTAATTCCAACACTTGAAAGAAGACACAATGAAACAAAATCACAGGGAATGCGTGACTTCTATGAAATGTACATGAGTGAGAGTGATTGCCCGACCTGTAATGGTGCAAGACTAAAAAAGGAAGTACTATCAGTAAAGGTTGGAGACAAGAATATAAATGAGTTGACAGAAATGTCAATTATTAGTATGAAGGATTATATAAACTCATTAAAATTAACTAAAAAAGAAGAAATGATTGCAGATCAAATTTTCAAAGAATTGAACAAGAGATTACAATTCTTAATTGATGTAGGACTAGAATATTTAACATTATCAAGGGCAGCAGGAACTTTATCAGGGGGTGAGGCACAAAGAATAAGGCTAGCAACACAAATAGGCTCAAGCTTAACAGGAGTTTTATACATCTTAGACGAGCCAAGTATAGGCTTGCATCAAAGAGATAATGACAAATTAATTGCCACATTAAAGAAGCTAAGAGATTTAGGGAATACAGTGCTTGTAGTAGAACATGACGAGGATACAATGATTGCCGCAGACCAAATAATAGATATAGGACCACGGACCACGGAGTCCATGGTGGAAGGGTCATTGCTCAAGGCACAGCAGAAGAAGTAAAATTAGTAGAAGGCTCAGCAACAGGAGATTATTTAAGTGGAAGAAAGAAAATTGCAGTGCCTAAAAAGAGAAGAAAGTCAAATGGAAAATCAATAGAAATATTAGGAGCAGAGCAAAACAACTTAAAAAATATAAATGTAAAAATACCACTTGGAGTCTTTACTTGTATAACAGGAGTGTCAGGCTCAGGAAAATCAACACTTGTAAATGAGGTGTTATACAAAACAGTAGTAAAAGAATTAAATGGCTCAAATGAAAAGCCAGGAAAGTGTAAAGGAGTAAAAGGTTTAGAGAACATCGACAAAATAATTAACATAGACCAATCTCCAATAGGAAGAACACCACGTTCAAATCCTGCAACATATACGGGAGTATTTGATATAATCCGTGATTTATTTGCAACAACAAATGAAGCGAAAATGAGAGGATATCAAAAGGGAAGATTTAGCTTCAATGTTCCAGGAGGAAGATGTGAAGCCTGCCAAGGAGATGGAGTTCTAAAAATAGAAATGCATTTCTTACCAGACATATATGTACCATGTGAAGTATGTAAGGGAAAAAGATATAACCAAGAAACACTAGAGGTAAAATATAAGGGAAAAACAATCGCAGATGTATTAGATATGACGGTTGAAGAAAGCTTAGAATTTTTTGCAAATGTACCAAGAATAAAACAAAAAATACAAACACTAAATGATGTAGGATTAGGATATATAAAGCTAGGACAACCATCAACAACATTATCAGGAGGAGAAGCACAAAGAGTAAAACTTCGGAACAGAATTATCAAAAAAAGCAACAGGGAAAACCTTATATATTCTAGATGAACCAACAACAGGATTGCATATTGCAGACGTCCATAAATTAGTAGATATTTTGCAAAGACTGGTAGATACAGGAAACAGTATAGTAGTAATAGAACACAACTTAGACCTAATAAAAACAGCAGACTATATCATAGACCTAGGACCAGAAGGGGGAGAAAAAGGAGGAGCAATAGTACAAGTAGGAACACCTGAACAAATAGTAAAAAATGAGAGAAGTCATACAGGACAATTCTTAAAAAAATATCTCGAATAGACACTAACTTAACAAAAAAACATGTCAGAGTGATGTATATTATTGATGTGTGAGGAACTATTAGAAGAAACCAAAACAAACCGTGGACAGAGGAAAAACCTCTGCCCACGGTTCTTTTTAAATTAATCAAAATAATTAATGATTGTTTTGGTTATTTTGGTTGTTATTGTTGTTATTATTTTTGTTTTGGTTATTTTGATTATTGTTGTTATTTTTCTTATCCTTTGACATAATACAGCACCTCCATGTTTAAATCTATTTATATTATTAACTTAAAAAATAAAAAATATACAACAAAACAAAAACAAAACTTTGAGAAAAGAAAAAAGAGGAGGCGAAAAGGAGGCGAGGAGGAGACGAGGAAAGAGAAAGACAAGGGGACGGGGCTTTTGTCTTAAGGTTCAAATCCTTTTGAA
>JAAWCC010000080.1 GCA_022792975.1 Clostridia bacterium
AGAAAATAAGGGGAAAACTAAATACTGGTTGGTACAAAAAATGAATAGTGATTATGACACAATAGGTGCTATGATGGATAATCAAACTATAAGTATAAGATTTGAAACTATTGATAAATTATGCAGTGTTTTAGAATGTGAGCCAAAAGATTTAATAAAAAGAGTATAAAATATCTAATGTGTAGCATAGTTAAATTATATTTTCATTTTCTATAAAATAGGTTTAGAGGTGTAGGTATGATTTATATTAACGTAAAAGAAATTTTAAAGAAACAAGGTAAAACTAAATATTGGCTGGTTAAAAACATGGAAGGAAGCTACCAAAGCATAACTGCAATGATGAACAATGAGACAACTGGAATTAAATTTGATACACTGGAAAAATTATGTAATTTGTTGGAGTGTACCCCAAATGATATTATTAAAATAAAGAAATAGGCACTTGCTAATATATTTACAAGGTGGAATTGGAATAAAAAGACTTTACTCCAGAGGCTTGCTACTTTATGCCGAGAAAAACCTTGTAAATATGACGAAAAAATATAATTGCTAAAGGTCTGGTAGGCACTTTTGTGCTTACCAGACCTTAGAAGATAATTATTTTTATAATTTAATATAAAAAATTTAATTTTACTATTGACAGTATATAAAAAATATGGTATATTAATTCATAGATTTTGGGTGTTACTTTAGTTATAATAACTAAGGAACAGGAATGATTATTTTTTTTGAGATAGTGGTTCGCAATATATGCAACCCGCTACCTGCTCCAAATAAAAGCACCCAAATTATTGGGTGCTTTTTATTTAATTAAAATGCTCCTTTAGCTCAGTTGGTTAGAGCAACCGGCTCATAACCGGTAGGTCCAAGGTTCGAGCCCTTGAAGGAGCACCAAAACATTAGAACTAAGCGAACTTTAAAAGTTGCATAGTTCTATTTTTTTATCTTCTTTTATAGAACCTTTAATTATTTTAAAATAATTGTAGACTTTTAGTAAAAAATAAGATAAAATAGAGAAGGAAAAATATAGGAGGAGGAAGAAAGAATGCTAGTAGAGAAAATTGTATTTGCTGTTTTGGCTACGTATCTGCTAATAATGATGTTTTTTAAATTCATAAGCAAAATAGACAAGATATATATATCAATACTAGTAATGCAATCTTTAGGTCTCCTTTTAGAAATAATAGAAATGCTCTTTACACTTAATTATAACATTTTTATTAAAATTATAATGTACTTAATATCAGTAGTTATGCCAATTATAATATTACTTTTAGAATATAAAGGCAAAAACTTTTCAGAAATTATCTTCAGCATAATCGCAAAATTTTATGATATCACAGGAAATAGTAAAAAAAATAAAGAACTATGGTTAAAGCTTATAGACAAATATCCAGACAATTATTTAGCACATGTCAAACTTGCAGAAATTTATGAAAAAGAAGGTGGAATGAGAAAAGCAATAGACGAATATGTAAAGGCAGTAGATATAAATAAAAAAGATTATGATTCGTACTATAAAATATCCTTCCTTTTGAATGAGTTAGGGAAAAGGGAAGATGCAACAGTTATGCTAAAAAATCTTCTAGAAAAAAAGCCAGAATATGTACAAGCTAGTATGCTACTTGGTGATATATTGTGCTCGCAGGAGATGTATAAAGAGGCATTAAATGTCTATAACAAAGGGTTAAAACACTCGCCAAATAATTATGATTTATATTATAGCATGGGAATTGTATATACTATGCTAAATGACTTTCCAAATGCTAAACTATGCTATGAAAAGGCTGCTACAATTAATAGTTTACTAACACACGCATACTATGCCTTAGGGCAAATAAATTTGATAGAAATGGATTTAGACGAGGCAGAGAGGTATTTTAACAAATGTTTAGAAGATAAAGAACAAGAACCTGATGCATATTACAAATTAGGAAAAATATATATGTTAAGAGGAGATCATGATAATGCAGTGCATTTCATAAATTTAGCAATAGAATTAGACAATAACTATATAAGAATTGCAAATCAAGAGCCAATATTTATACCAATAAAAAGTAAATTCAAAATGCCAATTATAGACGAAGAAGATATAGGAAAGAGAAAAACTAGTCATACAGAAAAAGAGAAAAAAGCAATGAAGCATCTAGATAAAACTTATGGAATAGTTGGCAAACTTAATATTCATAAATTAAAACCAAAGACAAAATCTATCCAAATAGGTATAGAAGACGAAAGAGAAAAATTTTAAATTTAGGGAGGAATAGCAAAATGACAATTATTCAAAGTATAATTTTAGGAGCCATACAAGGCTTAACAGAATTATTACCAATCTCAAGTTCAGCACATCTTTTTTTAGTACCATGGGCATTTGGCTGGACAGAGCTAGAGGCATTTAATATAGATTTTCAAGCCTTTGATGTAGCACTTCATGCTGGAACATTACTTGCAATAGTGATATTCTTTTTCAAAGACTGGATAAAGCTAATTATACGGAGGCTTTAAGCAAGCTGTCAAAAAGGAGAAATCCTTTGAGGGAAAAATGTTCTGGTATTTAGTAATTGCGACAATACCAGGAGGAGCAATAGGTTTTCTCTTAGACCATTTTCTAGAAGATGCGCTAAAAACACCACTAATTATTGGAGGTGCACTAATAGTAATGGGAATTTTGCTTTATATCGTCGACAAAAAAATGAAATCAGAGGTTGAATATGAAGATATGACATTAAAACAAACATTTTTAATTGGTCTATCTCAGGCACTTGCATTTATTCCAGGTGTATCACGTTCAGGAATTACAATGACAACAGGAAGAATGCTTGGAGTAAAAAGAGAAGCAGTAGCAAAATATTCCTTTTTACTATCAACACCAATTGTTGCAGGTGCAACACTATATAAATTAAAAGACTTTGTTATAAGTGTACCATTTTTTATAGGAATTGCAGTAAGCTTTGTTGTACGGATTATTTGTAATAAAGTTCTTATTAGAGTATCTAAAAAAAGGAAGCTTCAAGGGTTTTGCAATATATAGAGTAATTATCGGAATTGTAGTTATAGCATTGTTTTTCATTAAATAGAACAATATAAAAATTATATACTAAAAGAAAATTAATAAGGAGGAAAGAACATGGAACCAATTGCATTAGAACACCCACTATTAGAGCACAAACTAGCAATTTTAAGAGACAAAAAAACAGGAACAAAAGAATTTAGAGAATTGATTTCTGAAATAACATTATTTTTATGTTATGAGGCAATGAAAGACGCAAAGCTTCATGAAGTTGAAGTTGAAACTCCAATCAAAAAAACAAAAGTTAATATGATAGACGAAAATAATTACATATTTGTGCCGATTCTAAGAGCAGGTACAGGAATGATTGATGGTATTGTAAAAATGATACCAAATGCAAAAATAGGACATATTGGTCTTTATAGAGATGAACAAACTATAAAACCAGTTAGATATTTTTACAAAATGCCAAGTGGAATTGAAGAAAAAGAGATTATTGTTATAGACCCGATGCTTGCAACAGGAGGCTCTGGAATAGATGCAATTACACTTTTAAAAGAGGATGGAGCAAAGAAAATAAAATTTTTAAGTATAATCGCAGCACCAGAAGGCTTAAAGAAAATGAAAGAGGCACATCCAGATGTACAAATTTATTGTGCAGCAATAGATGAATGCTTAAATGAGGCAAGCTACATTGTGCCAGGGCTTGGAGATGCAGGCGATAGGATATTTGGAACTAAATAAAAGGAGGAATTATTTTGAAGATAACAGATATAGACCAATTAAAAGAAAAAGCATGCGATATAAGAAGAGGCATAATAGAAGCTGTATATGGAGCAAAATCAGGGCATCCAGGAGGATCACTTTCATGTGCAGATATTTTAACAGTATTATATTTTAATCAAATGAATATAGACCCTAAGAAGCCAAGAGATGATGCAAGAGATAGATTTGTACTATCAAAAGGACATGCAGCGCCAGCATTATATAGCACTCTTGCAAATGCTGGGTATTTTAATGTAGAGGATTTATCAAATTTGAGACATTTAGATAGTAACTTGCAAGGACATCCAGATATGAACAAAATTCCTGGGTCAGATGCAAGTACAGGCTCACTTGGGCAAGGACTTTCGATTGCTAATGGAATGGCTCTAAGTTCGAAGATTAATAGTAAAGGAATTAGAGTATATTGCTTACTTGGAGATGGAGAAATACAAGAAGGGCAAATATGGGAGGCTGCTATGTCTTCAGCACACTATAAATTAGACAATTTATGCGTTATAGTAGATAATAATAATTTGCAAATTGATGGAAGTGTTCAAGATGTAATGAGTCCATATCCAATAGACGAAAAGTTTAAAAGTTTTGGATTTAATGTTATAAATATAGATGGACATAATTTTGAACAAATAATAAAAGCTTTAGAAACAGCAAAAACAGTTAAAGGAAAGCCAACAGCAATAATTGCAAAAACTACAAAAGGAAAAGGTGTATCTTTTATGGAAAATCAAGCAGGCTGGCATGGTAAGGCACCAAATGAAGAAGAATATAAAAAAGCTTTAAAAGAATTAAAAAAATAGAGAGGAAGGCAAAGTAATATGAATTTAGATAAAAAAATAGCGACTAGAGCAAGCTATGGAGAAGCTTTGGCTAAACTTGGGGAAGAAAATGAGAAAGTAGTAGTGTTAGATGCAGATTTAGCAGAAGCTACAAAAACAAGTGTATTTGCAAAAAAATTTCCAAATAGATTTTTTGACATGGGAATAGCAGAACAAGATATGATGGGAACAGCAGC
>JAAWCC010000006.1 GCA_022792975.1 Clostridia bacterium
ATGAGTTTTACACTGTTAAAGATTGTATTAGCAAATATTATACATATTGTGCAATAGTATCAAATCCAGCAGAATACTACGGAGATACACAGCAGGATGTATTAACACAAGCAAAAAATGAAAATGCGCAAATAATATATAATATGTTAGATACAGAATATAAAGAAGTAGAAGGAATAACAGAACTAAATATTGTAGATAAAGTAGAAAAAAGCACAAATTCAATAGTAGATATAGAGAATATGCAAGTTAGTGCAGGCAAAAATGGGATATCAGCATATATAGCAAATGGAACTTTAAGAGACAAAAAAACAAAGGAAGTTAAAGCTTTTCAAGTAATAGTTAGAATAGATGCTACAAATGATACTTTTAGCATATTGCCAAAGGAATATGTAAGTAAAAAATATCCTAATATAGAAGATAAAAACACACTTGAGGAATTACTTCAAACACCAATAAAAACAAATGCAAATAATAAATATATTTTTAGAACAGTAGCAGAGGATGTATATGCGATAGACTTATTCGACAACTTTAAGGAAAGACTTGAATATCACCAAGAAACAATGTATGACAATTTAGACGAGGAATATAAGACAACTAAATTTGCAGCATTAACAGAATTTAAAGTATATATCCAAAACCGATATAAAAAAATAGAAACATTGAAGGCAGAAAGCTTTAGCAAATCAAAAAAAGAAAATTATACACAATATATCTATATTGATGCAAATGGAGATTATTATATCTTCAAAGAAACAGCACCTATGAAATATACGGCAATACTTGATACATATACAATAGATATACCAGAATTTACCAAAAAATATGAAACATCAAAAGCACAAGAAAAGGTAATACTAAATATAAATAAATTTATGCAAAGTATAAATGATAAAGACTATAAATATGCCTATAATATTTTAGCAGAAAGTTTTAAGCAATCAAATTTTAAATCACAGGCAGAATTTGAAAGCTATATTAAAACTAATTGGTTTGAAAACAACAAATTTGATTATGAAAAATTTGGAGATGAATCAAACACATATTATACATATCAAGTAAAAGTAACAGATAAAACTGGTATGAATAATAAACAAATGACAAAAACATTTATAGTATTATTAGAAGAAGGAACAGATTTTAAACTATCGTTTAATAAATAGAAAAAATTTCAAAAAATATAGGTACATATGGAAAGCTTTCTGTATGTACCTTTTTACGTTATGTAACAAATGTGTAACAAAATTGTAATGAAACTGTAATATAAATTTTACAGAAATGTGATATAATAAAAACAATTGCAAAAGAAAAAAAGGAGGGATAAAAAGATATGTCTGAACAAAGAAGATACACTATAACTGCGTCTGAACTAAGAACATACCTTTATTCCCTAGAACATGAAAAAGAAAGAGCTATGGCCAAAGAAACGCATGAATACAAGCAACTGTGCAATGCAAACAATACAAAAGTTAAAAAAAGAGAAATAGAAAAAATTGAAAAAACAATAGAAAAAGAATATGTAGAGATACTAAAAGATAGAGATATAACCTTAGGGCTTCTTGAAGAAGCAAAGGAAATTCCAATAGATATAGAAAAGCTTGAAATTACAGAATATATGCTATACAGAGTAGACTTAAGAAAAGCCGAAAGAGTAGTTAACAAAATAGCTAAAAAACTAGGAAAAAGATATCATGATATACAGGAGGAGATTACTGACAAAATATATGACTTCCCTGCGTTAGACGATGTAGAGGCAGTAGATTATAGTGAATATAACACAGATGGAAGTAACATTCGCCAATCAAAAGAACAATATAAATTAGAATATACAGAAGAAGAAAGAAATGAACTCATAGAAAAAGACTTGGCGATAGTTGACAAAGTTATAGAATTTAACTCGGTCCCTATTCCACATGAGATACTGAAGAATTCAGACAGAGATATTCAGTCGAAAATGCAAAAGTTTAATACCATAAGGCAAAAGAGGATTAGAATACTTTCTTCAATGAAGGAAGACTACAAAAAGCTTATAGACCCAAGAGAAGTTATAAAGGTAATAGATGAAGCATTAACAACGATTGCATCAGTTAAAGAAATTCTAACAAGAACAGAATATAAGTCTGTAAAAAATGCACTAATAAAAAGAAGAAAAAGAGTATTCAGAAGCACAAATGATATAAGGTCAGTAATAGAAGCAAAAGAAAAGAAAACGGGTATAACAAGCTTTAATATACAGCAAGCAAGATACTTAAGGATGGAAAATTTGAGAAATACTATATTAGAAGCTCAGCGCTTGATAAAAGAGCATCCAATTACAGAATTGGAAGAGCAATTGGAGAAACTAAAGATATCTTACCAAAGAGAAAAGCAATTTGCTTCTGTAATTGAAAAACTAGATGATGGAAGAGGACGGAATGCCTGCAAGCTTGGAGGTAAGAGCATATGAACAACAGATAAGTAATCTACAATATAGATTATTAAACTCAAGAAAAATTGTAGAAGAATCACAAGAAAAGATAAAACATGCAAAAAAAGAGCTCTTAGTTCTATGGAAAATAGAAATAACATCAGTTGTATCGAAGAAAAGGGATATGTTAGAATTAGGTGCAGGAAGAGCTCTTGGAGTAAGAAATGCTCCAAGACGTCAGCAAGAGGGAAAAATAGAGCTAAATAGAAAAGCATTAACAAAACTAAAGAAGGCATCTCGTGGAAAACACGCATGCACATAGTAAACAAAAGAATAATTACCCCTCAATTTGCATATAAATGCAATAATGAGGGGTGTATTTGTTTTGAGGAAAAACTTATTAAGAAAAACTTTATCAATTTTTTTATTGATAATAATATTTACAAACACTTTTGTGCTTGCTGTTCAAGATCCAGACGAAGATTTAGGGAAGGAAGAATTTGATCAATTCTTAGAATTGGTCACAGCAGATGCAAGGAAGGAACCTATAATAAACTCAAGGCATGCAATTGTACTAGAAAGAAGCACACGGCAAGGTATTATATGGAAAAAAAGAAAATGAAAGATGTAAGATGGCTAGCACAACAAAAATTCTCACTGCAACAGTAATAATAGAAAAAGTAGATAATCTAAATGCAAAAACAAAAGTATCAGCAAAATCAGCAGGAACAGGAGGCTCTCGATTAGGCTTAAAAAAAGGCGACGAGATATCAATAAAGGACTTGTTATATGGACTAATGCTGTGCTCACGGAAATGATGCGGCAGTAGCATTAGCAGAATATACTAGTGGAGGTGTAGAAGAATTTGCAAACCTAATGAACGAAAAAGCAAGAGAATTAAACTTGCAAAATACACACTTTGTAACACCTCATGGCTTAGATGAGGAGGAGCACTATACAACTGCATATGAGCTTGCAAAAATAGCAGACTATGCATTAAAAATAGAAGAATTTGCAAAAATAGTAAAAACAAAGGAGTATACAGTAAATATAAATGGAAATTCCAAAAATCTAAGAAACACAAATGAGTTATTAGGAGCACTTAATGGAGTATATGGAGTAAAAACAGGCTTCACAAATGGAGCAAATAGATGCCTAGTAACCTCAGTAAAAAGAGGAAATATGGACATCATATCAGTAGTACTAGGAGCAGACACAAAAAAAGACAGAACCAAAGACAGCATAAAAATAATAGAATACGCCTTTGCAAACTACAAAATGATAGACCTAAAATACATGATACAAGAAAAGTATAACACATTAGTAG
>JAAWCC010000081.1 GCA_022792975.1 Clostridia bacterium
GCCATGATAAAAACAATAAATGAAGGAGACAGCAGGCGTATTGCATTAAAAACAATAAAAGAGGCAAGGACTGTGCTAATAGAAGATGGATGTGCTCATGATAAAGATGATAACGGTCATTTTAGCGAAGCAGAAAAGCTAAAAAAAGATATAGATAAGCTAATAGAGGATATGCAAACTCAAATAAGTGAAACAGACACGCAAAATGAAGAGGATGAAGCAGACAAAAAGTTAGAAAAGCTAGAGAAAATACAAGAGCAAAGCTTTAAGGATAGGAAATCTGAGCTAGAGAATATGAACGAAATTTATAAAACTAAGTATTATTCGGGCAAGAATTGGTAAGAACCTACTTTACAAATCTTGAATTTAATTATATAATTATTGGTACAAAATAATAATAATAAATAAATCAAGCACATAAATATATTTTAGGAGGAATCTTAATGGAACTTAAAAAAATCTTAACTGGTATAGAGGGTATAAAAGCAAAAGGAGATTTAAGTTTAGATGTAAAAAATATTACAAATGATTCTAGAAAAGTAGAAAAAGGTTCAATGTTTATTGCGATAAAGGGCTTTGAAACAGATGGACACAAATTTATAAAAGATGTAATAAAGTTAGAACCAAGCTGTGTTATGGTAGAAGAAGGAGCAGACTTAAAGGAAATTGCAAAATTAGAAAATGTTACGATTTTGGTTGTAAAAGACACAAGAAAAGCTTTAGCAATAGCAAGCTCAAATTTTTATGGCAATCCTAGTAAAAAGTTAAAATTGATAGGTGTCACAGGAACCAAAGGAAAGACTACTACAACATATATGATAAAAGAAATGCTAGAGGCACAAGGCAAAAATGTGCGGATTAATTGGAACAATAGCAGTATATATAAATGGAAAAAAATATGAGGATTCAAAAAGAACTACACCAGAAAGTATAGAACTTCAAGAAATTTTAGCAGAAATGGTAAAAGAAAAGGTAGAATATGTAGTTATGGAAGTATCCTCTCAGAGCTTAAAATTAGATAGAGTATACGGATTAGATTTTGAAATGGGTATATTTACTAATTTTTCAGAGGATCATATAAGTGAAAAAGAGCATCCAGATATGGAGGACTATTTTAATTCAAAATTAAAATTATTTGAAAAATGCAAATTAGGCTTTACAAATGTAGATGATTTAAAAGGCTCAAAAGTGGCAAAACTTGCAAATTGCACCATGAAAACATATGGAATAGACAACTCAGCAAATCTAATTGCAAAAGATATTACAATCACAAATACTTATGCAGATTTCAAAGTGAAACTAGGACAGAGAAATGAAAGAGTTAAGGTGCGGAATTCCACGGAAGATTTAGCGTATATAATGCACTTGCAGCAATTAGTATAGCACTTGAATTAGGGTTAGATACAGAGATTTTGAAAACATCACTATCAGAGCTTAGAGTACCACGGAAGATCAGAACTTGTAGAAAATAAATTAGAATTAAATATAATGATAGATTATGCACATTCACCTGAGAGCTTAGAAAATATCCTTGGAGCAGTAAAAGAATATACTATGCGGAAGAGTTATCAGTGTATTTGGCTGCCGGTGGAGACAGAGACATGCGGAAAACGTCCTATTATGGGTGAAGTATCACGGCAGAATAGCAGATTATACAATTGTTACATCAGATAATCCAAGAACAGAGGAGCCAGAAAAAATTGTAAATCAAATAGAAAAAGGAATAAAAAAGACAAACGGAAAATATGAATGTATAGTAGATAGGAAAGAAGCTATAAAAAAAGCAATAGAAATGGCAAATAAAAGAGATTTAATAGTTCTTGCAGGAAAAGGACATGAACCATATCAGGAGATTAATCATGAGGTGTATCCTTTTGATGAGAGATTAATCGTAAGAGAAATAATTGAAGAAATGAGGAAATAACCATGAGCCTGCAAATAAAAATCGTAGCTATTAGCTTTATTGTTTCGATAGTTACAGCGCTTGCAGCACTTCCGATATTAAAAAAACTAAAAGTTCGGACAAATAGAAAGGGAGTGCGGACCGCGTACTCACTTAATTAAACAAGGAACACCAACAATGGGTGGGATTGTAATAATGATAACACTTATGATAGGAGCAATCTTTTTATATAATTCAAACAAAGAACTATTACCATTAAGTGTAATTATTATAGGATTTGGAATTGTTGGATTTGTAGATGATTTTAAAAAATTAATATTAAAGGATACAGAAGGATTAAAACCAACATATAAAATAGTACGGATTGCTTATAATATCAGTGGTATATGCATTATACTTAATAAAGCAAGTAGGAACTGCAACAATAATTCCTTTCTTAAAAATAGAAGTAATTTTGCCAGCTTTAATATATATTCCATTTGCTATATTTGTAATGCTAGCACGGAACAAATGCAATCAACTTAACAGATGGAATAGATGGTTTGCGGAGCCTCTATATCGATGATAATAATTGCATGCCTTTCAGTAATTGCAGCAAAAAATGGAGTGATTGAAATTGCGATTTTAGGTTCTGTACTTTGCCGGAGCATGCTTAGGATTTTTAATATTTAATTTGCACCCAGCGAAGATATTTATGGGAGATACAGGCTCTTTACTTCTTCGGAGGTGCAATAGTGGTAATGTCACTTTATTTGAAAATACCAATAATACTTATAATTGCAGCAATAATACCAGTATTTGAGACAATATCAGTAATACTTCAAGTGCTTTATTTCAAAAAGACTGGAAACAGAATATTTAAAATGACACCAGTTCACCATCATTTTGAATTGTCAGGCTGGAAGGAAGGAAAAATTGTTTCAATCTTTAGTGTTGTGACATTAATTGCATGTATAATTGCAATTTTCATAGTTTAAAATATACTTTTGATAAGGGAGGAAGAAAGTGCCAAAGACTAATAATACCAAGCAAATGGGTAAAAAGAAGTCAATTGACTTTATATTAGTAACAGTTGTGCTAGTAATGTGTGCATTTGGAGTAATAATGGTACTATCTGCAAGCTCGCCATCATCACTTGCAAAACATCGGAAATAG
Source organism: Clostridia bacterium (assembly GCA_022792975.1). The sequence goes on from JAAWCC010000081.1 coordinate 3,059, forward strand.
TTATGAGTATGTAAAGACTCAAGGAATATCAGCAATAATACGGTGTAGTGGCAATGTTTGTAATATCCAAAATAGATTATAGAAGTTATAAAATTTTTGATAAAATTGCATATGGAGTAACTATAATACTTCTTCTAGCAGTACTTATACCAGGAGTGGGTATGTCATCTGGTGGAGCAACCAGATGGATATTAATTCGGAAACTTCAACTTTCAGCCTTCAGAAATTGCAAAAGTCGCATTAGTTATATTTTTTGCTTCATACTTGACAGATAATAGAGAAAAAATAGAAGAAAGATGGGAAGGCTTTCTAAGACCATTAGTTTTGTATCTAGCACCTATAATACTAATATTATTTCTAGTACAATCACACCTTAGTGCATCAGTTTTAATAGTAGCAGTAGTAGCAATAATGATGCTTATGGCAGGAAGCAAAATTCGTTATTTCTTAACCTATGGAACATCAGCAATAGTAGCAGCAGGAGGCGCTATGTACTTTATGGCAGCAGTGTTAAAAAAAGGTGCATTCAGACTTGCAAGAATTGCATCATTTTTAGACCCATGGGCAGACGCATCTGCAACAGGATATCAAGTTGTTCAAGGACTTTATGCAATGGGCTCACGGACGGACTTTTTGGAGTTCGGACTTCGGAAATAGTACACAAAAATACCTGTACATACCAGAACCGCAAAATGATTTCATTTTTGCTATAATTGCAGAGGAATTAGGCTTTATTGGATGCAGCATTGTAATACTTCTTTTTGCAATATTTGTTTGGAGAGGAATTTTAATTGCGATGAAGGCACCAGATATGTTTGGAAGCCTAGTTGCAATAGGGATAACATCAATAATAGGCTTACAGGCTATGATAAATATAGGGGTTGTTACCTCATCTATACCAAATACAGGAATGCAGCTACCATTTTTTAGTTATGGTGGAACCTCGCTATTGATTCTTCTATGTGCTATGCGGAGTGCTTTTAAATATTTCAAGACAGGGAAGAGAATTATAATTAATACTTTAGATTATAAAGAAGGAGGCTAAAAAATGAAGGCAATAATTGCTTGTGCAGGAACAGCAGGACATATAAATCCAGGACTTGCAATAGCAAACAAAATAAGACAGCAAGAAGGTACTTCTGAAATATTGTTTATTGGAACTAATAGAGGTCTAGAGGGAGACTTAATTCCAAGAGCAGGATATAATTTAAAAACAATTGAAGCATATGGCTTGAGTAAAGAGATAAGCATATCGAATTTAAAGAAAATAATCAAAACGTTCAAGGGATTTTCAGAAGCAAAAAAAATAGTAAAAGAATTTAAGCCAGATGTAGTCATTGGAACAGGTGGGTATATTTGTGGTGCAGTTATCACTGCTGCACATCGGACTAAAAATACCAACAATGCTGCACGAAAGTAATGCATTTCCAGGAAGGGCTGTAAAATTTTTGCTTAAAAAGACAGATGTAGTAATGTGCAGTTTTGAAGAAGCAAAACCAAGACTTGCAAAAGCAAAAAGGGTCGTAATGACAGGAACTCCATCAAAGACTTTAAAAAAACCACTAACTTTAGCAGAAAAAATAACTGTAAAAGAAAAATACAAGTTAAATCCAGCAAAACCAGTAGTACTTGCCTTTGGAGGAAGTCAGGGCGCAAAAGCTATAAATGATGCAGTAGTAAATTTAGTTGTAAAAAAGTTAAATAGAAATTATCAAATATTACTTGCTTGTGGTCAAAAGCAGTATGATAATGTAAAAGAAGATTTAAGGCAAAAAGGATTTAATATAGAAAAATTAGATGGCATAAAAATGGTGCCATATATTTATGAACTTCAAGAAGCAATGAGCGCATGTGAGATAATATGTGCAAGGTCAGGGGCTGGCACTATAACAGAAATCGCAAATCTTCGGAAAGCCTTCAATTTTGATACCACTTCCAAATGTTTCGCATAACCATCAACAATATAATGCAGAGGTTTTAGCAAACTTAGATGCTGCTAAAATAATACAAAATAGCGAATTAAATGAGATAACACTTCATGATAATATAGAGGAAATTCTTAACTATGGTAAACTAGAAGAAATGGGAAGCAATGCAAGAAAGGCTGCAATTTTAGATGTAGAAGATAAAATATATGAAGAAATAAAAAGACTATTAAAAAGGTAAAATTTAAAATGAAAAAAGTTAGTGAAATTCTAAAAATAGATATTGATAATAAAAAGGTAAAGAGGATAATGCTTTATATGTTTGCTTTCTTTATACCTTTTTTTGTGCTTCTAGGAATAATTATTGCTTTAAAGGTTTACCCTTTTGGTGAGAATACCTATATGCCAGTAGATGCATTTAATCAATATGTACCATATTTGCAGTATTTTAAGGAGACAATATTTGGGACAAATAGTATGCTCTATTCATTAGGAAAATCAATTGGAGGAGAAATGTATGGCTTATTTACCTATTATTTAATGAGTCCTTTTAATTTAATATCATTATTTTTTAAAAAAGAGCAAATGAGTATTGCATTTTTTATAATAATGATTATAAAAATATCAGCAGCTGGAGGTACATTTTATTATTTTTTAAATAGAAAAACAGAAGCCAAAATATCAAATTTGATTTTTTCTAGCATGTATGCATTGTCAGCTGCCACTATTACATATGGGCTAAATATAATGTGGCTAGATAGCCTTATATTGCTTCCAATTATGTGTGTAGGAATAGAAGAATTAATAAATGGAAAAAGGTCAATATTGTATATAATAAGTCTAGCATTAACTTTAATAACCAATTATTATATGGGCTTCATGGCTTGTATATTTGCAGGAATATATTTTTTATACAAACTAATACTAAGCAATTTAAAACCATCAAAGGAGATTTTAAAAAAAATTGCAAGCTTTGCAATTTTTTCAATGCTCGCAGTAATAATTTCAGCAGTAATTTTAATTCCATCCTTCATTAGCATTAGTGATGGAAGGGCAGAATTTGATTTTCCTCAAAAAACTGATGTAAATTTCGAAATGCAAAATATTGTAACTAAATTTTTTACGAACACATTCGGGTTAGAGGAAATAGGGAATAATGCAATTCCACAGGTGTTTTGTGGCGTTCTTGCAAACTTTTTTATATTAACATATTTTGTAAATAGTAAAATTAAGCTAAAAGAAAAAGTAGCAACCTTAGTGGTATTTATAATATTTTTCGCAAGCTTTTATATAGATAAATTAAACTTACTATGGATGCTGGGAAATGATCCAGCATGTTTTAGATACAGATATATATTCTATTTTACTTTTATGTTTATACTAATTGCACAAAGAGGCTTTGAAAATGTAAAAGAAGGAATGACAACTTGGAAATTTCTAGTGGTAGTAACAATTATAGAAATTCTTGGAATTGTTACATTATATTTAAACTTAAATATAACAGATAATCTATTTGTAAAAATCGACATGATATCAGTGGCAATATTATATGTGATTATTAGCATATATATAATTAGTCTAGACAAAGAAAAAAAGAAAATCAGTAATATAATAATAATATGCCTATTATTTATCAATATTGCAAATTTAGGAATAAATGCAAAACATAGTATGGGAATACTTCAATATGAAACCAGCAGAAATAAAATGGAGGAACAAGTTTTTTTGACAAACTTTAGGCAATACAAGTATCAAGAAATAAAAAAATATGATTCAAGTCTATATAGGCAAGATGCAACTAATAAAGTAACAACAAATTCAGGACTAACCTTTGATTATAACGGTATAAGCTTTTCTGCCTCAACCTTTTCAAAAGATTTACATGCATTTCTAAGAAATATGGGATTTGCAGAAGAGCATGTCTCAGTTTCAATGAATGAAGGAAATACAAAAGCAATGGATATGCTATTTGGAATAAAATATATACTTGGAGAAAATAATAAAGGTTATATTCAAGAAAAGCTTGGAGAAGTAGAAGTAAATAGAAATGATAGAGCACTATCTCTTGGATTTTCTGTACCAGATACAGCTATTAAAGAAATAGATATAATAGATGAAAATGTTTTTGAAAATCAAAATAACCTTTTAAAGAGATTAACAAATCAAGATGAGGATATTTTGCAAAAGCATCAAGGAGAAATCAAAATAATTTTAGAAAATGTAAAGATTGGTGAAGAAAATTACGAAATAATAGATACAGAAAAAGATGCATTTGTAAAATATGAATTTGAAATAGAGCAAGAAAAAAATGCGTATTTTCATATACCATATGCGACAAAACTCGAGGAGGCACACATATATATAAATGGAGAGAAAATCTCAGATAGATATATAAGTAATACTAATAGAATGTTACTTCTTGGAAAGCATAATATAGGAGAAAAAATTACAATAGTCATAGAGCAAAAAAATGAAAAATTTTTCATGGATAGAGAAATAATATATTATGAAAATGACGAGGTATTAGATAAATACTATCAAGACCTAAGCAGAGAGCAGGTAGATTTAAAAGAAATTTCAGGAAGAGAATATGAAGGAAGGATAGACATACAAAGTGAAGATAGATACATTTTATTTACAATTCCTTATGATAAGGGCTGGGAAGTAAAAGTAGATGGACAAAAACAAGAGCCTATAAAAATACAAAATATATTTATGGGGGTCAAAATAGACGAAAAAGGAGAGCATAAAATTGAAATGAAATATACACCAAAAGGATTAACTTCAGGTGTTATTCTAAGCTTCACACGGAATTGTAATTTTTGCATGTTTTATATTGACTTCTAAAAAAAACTAATATAAAATAGCAAAAAAGAATGGAGGTAATAAAATTGGCAGATAAATTAATAATAGTAGAGTCGCCTGCCAAAGCGAATACTATAAAAAAATTTTTAGGAGGAAGCACAAAGGTTGTTGCCTCTATGGGACATATTAGAGACCTTCCAAAGTCAAAATTAGGAGTCAATATCGAAAACGATTTTGAACCAGAATATATAAACATTCGAGGAAAAGGAGATTTAATAAAATCTTTAAAACAAGAAGCAAAAAAAGCAAAGAAAGTATATCTTGCAACTGACCCTGACCGTGAGGGAGAAGCAATAGCATGGCACTTAGCACATATTTTAGATTTAAACGAAAAAGACACAAATAGAGTAACCATTAATGAAATAACAAAAAATGCAGTACAAGAAGCAATAAAAAAACCAAGAACTCTTGATAAAAACCTAATTGATGCACAACAGGCAAGAAGAGTATTAGATAGAATAGTTGGATACCAAATAAGCCCACTACTTTGGAAAAAAGTTAGAAGAGGGCTTTCTGCTGGACGTGTTCAATCAGTCGCAGTTAAATTAATAGTAGATAGAGAAGAGGAAATACAAAAATTTATACCAGAGGAATATTGGAATATATATGCACATCTTGTAAAAGGAAAAAGCAAGTTTGAGGCAAAATTTACTCGGAAGAAAAGGAAAAAAGCAGGAGCTAAAAAATGAGCAAGAAGTAAAAGAAATTTTAAAAGAAATAGAAAATGAAAAATTTATTATAAAAAACATTAAAAAAAGTGAGAAAAAAAGAACCCCAGCACCACCATTTACAACAAGTACAATGCAACAAGAGGCTTCACGAAAAATAAATTTTACATTAAAGAAAACAATGTCTGTTGCACAAGGACTATATGAAGGGTTAAAAATTGAAGGAAGAGGTCATGTTCGGACTTATAACTTATATGAGAACAGACTCGACAAGGATTTCAGATGTTGCACGAAGTGCAGCTAAAAAACAGATAGAAGAAAATTATGGCAAGGAATATTATGAAAACAGATATTATAAAACAAGCTCAGATTCACAAGATGCGCATGAGGCAATAAGACCAACATATATAGAACTTACTCCAGATAGTATAAAGGGTAGTTTAACAAATGACCAATATAAGTTATACAAATTGATATACAATAGATTTATAGCAAGTCAGATGGCACAGGCTGTATTTGATACAGTTGGAGTAGACATAGATGCTGGAGATGTGAATTTTAAGGCAAATGGGCAGACATTAAAATTTAAGGGATTTATGGCAGTTTATGTAGAGGATAAAGAGGAGGAAGAAACTCAAATCCCAAATCTCGAAGTGCGGAGAAGCGGTGAAAAAGGATAAAATATCTCCAAAACAAAGCTTTACAGAGCCGCCTCCAAGATATACAGAAGCAAGCTTAGTAAAAGCACTAGAAGAAAAAGGTATTGGTAGACCAAGCACATATTCACCTACAATTACAACAATATTAGAAAGAAGGTATATAGAAAAAGAACAAAAAAAATTAGCGCCAACAGAGCTCGGAAAATTAGTAAATGAGCTTTTAATTAACAACTTTAAAGATATAGTAAATGTAGATTTTACAGCAGATATTGAAAAGGATTTTGATATGATTGCTGAAGGAAAAGAAGAGTGGAAGAAGACTATAAGAGAATTTTATGGTCCTTTTGAAGTAGAACTAAAAAAAGCTCAAGAGGAAATAGATAAAATAGAAATAAAAGAAGAAGTATCTGATGTTCCATGCGAGATATGTGGAAGAATGATGGTAATTAAATATGGCAGATACGGAAAATTTTTAGCTTGCCCTCGGATATCCTGAATGTAAAAATACAAAACCAATAGTAGAAGCTATTGAGGAGCCATGTCCAAAATGTGGGGGAAAATTATTAGTTAAAAAGAGCAAAAAAGGTAGAAAGTTTTATGTTTGTGAAAATAATCCAAAATCAGGCTGTGACTATATTTCGTGGAATAAACCAAAAAAAGAGGAGACATAATAAAAGAAATGTTACGATAATATTACATTTTTTTTACAATTACGTTACAAATGAGGAAAATATATTGACTTTTGGCGAAAAAATTATAAAATATAAACATGATA
>JAAWCC010000082.1 GCA_022792975.1 Clostridia bacterium
ATAATCATACCACAGGTTATAAGTTCGCAAAGTGCTGATTCAATAAGAGAATATATGCAAGAAGAATGTTTAAAGATATTTCAAAATGAATCGTAACAACAACTTACAATAAGTAGGGCAGGTAATTAAGTTGAAAATTACTTGTTTCTTATGGTATAATCAAAACAGAAAATAGTCATTTATTGTTAGAAACGGAGGAATAAGTATATGAAATTTGGACCAGACCCCAATAGCAAATTTCCAAATCCTGATATTAAAGAAATTTGTTTTATAAAAAATGTAATAACAAGACCTAATATTATAGTTGGAGATTACACTTATTATGATGACAAAAATGGAGCTGATAAATTTGAAGAACACGTAACACACCATTACGAATTTATTGGAGACAAGCTAATTATAGGTAAGTTTTGTCAAATAGCTTCTGGAGTTGAGTTTATAATGAATGGTGCTAACCACTGTATGAATAGAATAACAACATATCCATTTAATATAATGAAAAATGGCTGGGAAAAGACTACTCCTACAATGGAAGATTTACCATTAAAAGGGGATACTGTAATAGGAAATGATGTATGGATTGGTCAGAATGTAACAGTAATGCCGGGAGTTCATATAGGAAATGGTGCAATAATTGGTGCAAATTCAGTTGTTACAAGAGATATTCCATCATACTATATCGCAGCTCGGAAATCCTTGCACTATTGTTAAGGAAAGATTTAATGATGAATTTGCTGAATATTTAGAACAAATACAATGGTGGAATTGGGATGCTGAAAAGATATTCAATAATTTAGAAATATTATGCAGTAACGATATACGAAGAATTAAAGAAATACAATAATAGCGATAAATTAATCAATATGATTCTATAAGAAGATACAAGAGCTAAAAACTTTTGTATCTTCTATTTTTTTAACAAAGGAGGAACAAAATATGCAAAAAGAAATTCTAACAGAGTTAGAAGATTTAAGAGATGAAACAGAGTTTATATTAAATAATAAAGAAATAGTTGAAAATAAACACTTTGAAAACTATTTAAGAAGTTTAGAAAGGATAAGATATAACATATTTAATAAAATCAGCTCTAACGAGAAATATGAAGCAAATAAGTATAACCAAATTGAATATGTGAATAAAAATTATAATGCAACATTGGAAAATGATGTACTGAAGATACAAATTCCAGAGGTATTACCAAAATTCAAAAATATTAATGGTTATGCGTATAAAAACATAATGCTTAATGTGAGAGATAGCACAAAAAAATATCAAGGTTTATTTGGCAACGAATTAGTATTTGTTTTTATAAAAATAGTAGAGAATCAAAAGAATAATGATATAGATAATAAGTTTGTAAAACCTATTGTAGATCGGACTTGTATTATCAAAGGTGATAGAAGATGACAACATAAGCAATATGTTTTATGGAGTTTTAGGCAAAACAGAAAAAAAGAAAAAGCCATATACAGAAGTTTATGTTTTTCGAGCTAAAGAAATATTAGAGTGGATACAAAAGATAACTCAAACGGATATGCTAAAAGTGTCCGAATAGGTACTTTTTTTGAATTTTTGAAGCGGATATTTTAGATATATTCAAAAAACTCAAAAATAAAGCAAAACTAAAAATTAAATTGTGTCAAGGTCAAAGGGGGTAAAACAGTGTAAGGGGTACAAGAGAAAAAAAGAGTGTGTATAATGTCATTGATGCAGGAAAGGAGCAAAGGTGAGATTAACACGGTAAAGATATAGAGGTACTAACATTCTTAGGAAAGTATAAGCTAATGTTTGGAGTAGACTGTAAGAGAATATATAAGGCAAAGGATTATCATAGGAAAAGGCTTAAGGTATTAGAAAAAGAAAGATATATAAGAAGAGTAAACAAGCTATATATTAAGCTAGATGATAAAGGGACAAAACTTGTAAGGAAGTTTGGATATGATTACAGCTTTCAATGTAGAAGCAAAGAATATATGGAAAGAATGAGAGAAATAGCAAAAATAGCAGGAATTACAATAGATAGTGATATTGATTTTATAGCAAGTTGGAATCTTAAGGAAAGTAATGAACTTACAAATAGAGGAAGAAAATACTTAGGCAAAATGATATACCAGGAGAAAGAAACTTATATATACTATATTGCAAAAGATAAACAAATAGGATATATAACACAAGTAATAAATGACATACAGAAGATGACAGCAGATAAAAATGTAATAATCTTTATGGAAAATTTAGAACTATTGAGTAAAAATCAAAAATATGTGTTTGGAAAGGAATCAACAGTTGTAATAAAATATACAAATAGAAATTTGCAAATTCTAAAAGAGCTTATAAACTTAGAAATCTATGAAACAATAAAGAAAATTTATGATAACAGAGAAATACTATTATCAAATTGGGGAAAAGCAAATTATATGACAGAAGATAAAGATTATATTATTTTAATGCCATTTATAGATACAGAAAAATTACATGAATTAAATGTATTTTTTAATAAAAAGACAAATGAAGATAAGAAAATAAACATTATAACACTATCAGAAAATACAGAGAAGATAAGAGAAATATTAATAAAAGACGTAAAGTTTATTGAATTAGATAATTGGTTAGGGGGCATATTTGATGAAAGATAAAAAAAGCAAAATAGCTTTATTTTTTTTGCTATCGTATATTGTCTTAGTACCAATTATAAATGGTTTTTTGAAACTGTTAGAAAAGAGCTTTGGAACAAACTTAAATACAATAGATATAAACATATTTAATTTGTTTACGGTTGTATTTAGAAATGGAATCATATTAATTAGTTGGCTAATAATAAATGTAGTTATTATACTAATTGTAAAGAATCTAATAATAACAAAAGAAAATGCAAAAATAGAGGTAGAGGGAATAAATTTTAAAGAAAAAGACCGGAACCTTTGGAACAGCAAATTGGGCTACTAAAAAAGAAATACAAGAATATTTAAGTATAGGAAAAAGAGATGGAATAATACTTGGAGAAACAGAAGATGGAGAAGTTATCACCCTACCAATAAATACATATTTGAATAAAAATATTGCTGTATTTGGCTCTAGTGGAAGCGGAAAGTCAAGAGGCTTTGCGATACCTAATTGTATTGAACTAGTACAAGAAAAATTACAAAAAGCAGTTGAAATAAATATGAGCTTAGTTGTTACTGATCCAAAACGGAGAACTTTATAGAAAACTAGCAAAATATCTTGAAAGTAAGGACTATGATGTAAAAGTATTCAATTTAGTAAATCCAAATTTTTCACATGGTACAAGATTCATTAAATTTGTTGAGGACGAAACTGATGCTCAAATATTTTCTCAAATAGTTATTGAAGGTACGCAGCTAAATAGAAAAGCGAGCGGAGATGAGTTTTGGAACAGAGGAGAACAAAATTTACTAAAAGCATTACTGTTGTACGTAATTAACTATGAAACAGAGAAAAACAAAAATATGGGTTTTATCTATGATATTCTGGCAAGTGGAAACATAAATAAAATCGATAGGATATTTGAAAACACAGATGGTCCTACAAGATTAAGCTATAACATATATGCGCAGGCAACAGACATAGTAAAACAAAGTGTGGTTACAGGTCTTGCAACAAGATTACAGATATTTCAAACTGATAAAATAAGAAATATTACGAATAAGGATGAAATAAAATTTGAAAATATAGGAAATAAAAAATCTTGCGTATTTGTAGTTACAAGTGATACGAATAGTGCATTTGATTTCTTATCTACATTATTTTTCTCATTTCTATTTATAAAACTAATAAAACAAGCAGATGAAAACTCAGAAGGTAGATTAAAAGTTGAAACTGTATTTATGTTAGACGAGTTTACAAATATTCGGAAGAATAGTAGATTTCGAAAAAAAACTAGCGACAACAAGAAGCAGAGGAATCAATATATTTATGATATTTCAAAATATAGCACAACTAAAAAACAGATATGATAATGATGTTTGGCAAGAGATTCTAGGTAATGCAGATACAAAAATATGTATGCGGTTGCCGGAGATATGCTAACAGCCGAATACATAACTAAATTATTAGGAGTTGCAACAGTAAAAACAAATTCAATAAGAAAAATAGCTCGGTTTTGATGGCAAATTTACTTATGGTATGGAAAACATAGGAACAAGTGTAAGAAACCTAATGAACTCAGATGAATTAATAAAATTAGACAACAATATAGAAATTATAATAGAGAGAGGTAGAAAACCTATTAAATGTAAAAAATATGATTATTCAAAACATGAAGAAGCTCACAAATTAGAAGATATAACAATAGAGGAGCAAAGAAAACGATTCAAAGAAAATTTAGGAATAGAAAATACACAAAAGAAGATGCAAGAAGAAAAGAAAAAATACAGTTTTAAAGATTTTTAAAAGTTATAAGACATTACTTATAGCTTTATTTTTTTAGAAAAGAAGGTGAAAATTATGACAGAGGAATTACAAGAAAAAATAATATGGCAAAATGTTAATTCTTCTAAAGAAAAAGGAAAAATTTTAACAGGAAAAATAGTTGCAATAGAAGTAGAAAAAATGAGGGAAGATGAAATTGTTTGTGCTATTGTAGATTTTAAAGGTATAAAAGTGTTAGTACCAGCTACAGAAATGATAGTAGGCGGCAAAAATGAAAAGAACGTAATTAGAAATATGATGGGAGCAGAGATAAAATTTATTGTAATGGAAACGGATGAAGAAACATCGAAAGCGGTAGGCTCAAGAATAAAAGCAATGCAGCGACTAAAAGAAATCAATTTAAAAAAATTACAAGTAGGGGATAAAATATACGGAAAAGTTATAGGAGTTTGGAAAAAGTATATAAGGTTAGAATGTGTGGGTATAGATTTTTTAATTGATGCAAAAGATTTGCAATATGGGTATATTGAAGATGTTTCTAAAATTTATAAAATAAACGAACCAATAAAAATAGTAATTAAAGAAATATCTGAAGAAAATCAAAACATGAAAATATCTGTAAAAGAATTATTAGAAGATCCATTTAAAAATATTAGAGCAAATTTTACAGAAAAAGGCGAATATTTAGCAAGTATTACAGGTTATACCAAAAACGGAATATTTGCAAATATCGCACAAGGTGTAGATACAGTATGCACACTTCCTACTTGGCTTGATAGGCCACCACTACCGAAAGAAAAAGTAATAGTTAAGATTTATAAAATACTTCCTGAAAAAAGGAAAATTTATAGTTCTATAATTAAAGTAATTGGAAGTGATGTTAATGACTGAGAAACAAAAAGAAATAGCAAAATTAATTTGGGATTTTGGAGCATTAAGGGAAGAACATATTTTAAAACTATGTAAATGCACTGAAAATGATATAAATTGTGTTATTGCAAGCAAGGCAATATCAAAAGAAAAAAATACTAACATATTGAAATATCAAGGAAAAGAAGTAAATAACAGAATCATAGTAGCATTCGATGTAGTTATGAACTATTTAGACAGAAATGCAGTAGTAAAAAAGGCAAAACATCCTGCAAATGTAACAATGAAAACAGATTTTTATACCTATGATATAATAGCGATAAAAGAAGCAGAAATAGAACCATTGTTTGAAAATATTGATAAAGTATCGAAAAGTGAAAGAGTTATAATAATTATAGAAACAAAAAAATATATTTCAAAAGAAATACATACAAAGAGACCTTGCTGCATCTGCGTTTATCCATCACTTGATATAGCAGAGATAGTAAATAAATGAGAATAATTTAATAGAAAAATGTAGACTTTTATCAAAAAATAGTATAGAATACAATATGAAAGTGAGATTTGCAGATGTGTTAGTTGCCTCTTAACCTCGATTACTTATCGAG